>MEDZ01000021.1 GCA_001724275.1 Gemmatimonadetes bacterium SCN 70-22 | reverse complement strand
AATGGATTCGCCCGGCGCGGTACGACCCGCGAGTTGGTTCCATGGGAAAACACCGCACACTACCGCAGGTGTCCCGGCTGTCAATGCCGGGTGCCGATAGGATCGCGGGTGGTGCGAACGGTTTGGGCGGCGCGGGCACCGGCGCCCCGCGCTGCCCAAAGCGAGCTCAGCGCCGCTGGATCACGCCGCAGGCGATGCGGGCTCCGCTGTTGCCGCTGGGGTCGGTCATCTCGTCGTCGACGAGCGCGTGCAGCACGACGGCGGAGCCGTCCGCGTCGAACAGGCCGGCGGGGCCGGCGTCGTTGGTGACCCGCAGCGTCCCCGCCGTCCATCCCTGGCTGCGCCCGCCGCGAATGACCACGTTCGGAAGGTCGCCCGCGTGGGGCCCCTCCGGGTTCTTCACGCCGTGCTTCTTTGCGTCCGGGTTCAGGTGGCCGCCGGCCGAGGCGAAGTCGGGGGGATCGCAGCGTCCCACCGCGTGGATGTGGAATCCGTGCACCCCGTCGGGGAGGCCGCGCAGGTCGAGGTCGACATGGATGCCGCGGTCGATCTGGCGGAACGTCGCCGTCCCCACCTCGACCCCGGCTGGTGTGCGCAGGGTGGCCTGGGCGAAGGGGGCGGGGGCGCCGCGTTGCGAGGATGCGCAGGCGGAGAGCACGAGGACGAGCGTGGCGATGACGCCTGCGCGCGACGCCGTCGATGGGACGACGGCGGGGAAGGGCGAGCGAAGGAGGTGCGGCATGGGACGGGTGGTCATGGGGTGAGACGGCGACGGGCCTCCAGCACCTTGTCGAGCGCTTCCTGGGCGGTGGGGGCGATGGCGGAGAGGTGCCCCATCTTGCGTCCGGGGCGCGCGGAGGCCTTGCCGTACAGATGGAGTCGCACGTCGGGAATGGCGAGC
Source organism: Gemmatimonadetes bacterium SCN 70-22 (assembly GCA_001724275.1). NCBI lineage: Bacteria > Pseudomonadati > Gemmatimonadota > Gemmatimonadetes bacterium SCN 70-22. The sequence continues at coordinate 86,630 of MEDZ01000021.1, read as the reverse complement.
GCCTCGGCGAAGAGTGGACGCTCCCCCTCGACCCAGAGGTCGCCGAGGAGGTTGGCGATGGCGGCGGGGACGACGGCGTGGACGTCGCCTAACGGGAGGCCGCAGGCGGCGCGCACGAGCTGCTCGAACTGCGACGTGGAGTGGCCGCGCTCGGTGTGGTGAAACGTGTTGTGCGGGCGCGGGGCGAGCTCGTTGACCAGGAGCTGGCCGTCCCGTGTGACGAAGAGCTCCACGGCGATGAGCCCGATGATCCCCATGGCGTCGGCGATCCCGCGCGCGAGCTCCTGGGCCCGGGCGACGAGCTCCGGGGCGAGGGCGCCCGGGGTGATGGCCCAGTCGAGGACGCCGTGGACGTGGTGGTTGACCGAGGGCGGGTAGACGGCCGCCATGCCGTCCTCGCGGCGGGCGACGAGGACGGAGAGCTCCAGCTCCAGGTCGAGGAACTGCTCGACGATGACGCGGCCGCCGCCCAACGACCGGTGGGCCTCGCGCGCCTCGTCGGCGGTGCGCACGCGGCGCTGGCCGCGCCCGTCATAGCCCCCCATCGGCGCCTTGCAGATGGAGGGGCCGAGCGCCGCGACGGCGTCGGCGCACTCGTCCTCGGTCTTCACGGCGCGATAGCTCCCCACCGGGAAGTGGTGGGAGTCGAGCCACGTGCGCTGGCGGATGCGATCCTGCACGGTGAAGACCGCCTCGGCGCGCGGGCGCAGCGGGGCCACCTGGGTCACCGCCTCGAGGGCGGGACGGGCGATCTGCTCGATCTCCAGCGTCACGACGTCGCAATCGCGCGCCAGGTCGGCGGCGGCGTCGGCGTCGTCGAAGCGCGCGGTGACGACGCGCGAGGCGATGGCGCGCGCGGGGCAGTCGGGGTCGGGGTCGAGGACGTGGACGTCGTAGCCTAACGAGCGGGCCGCCATCCCGGTCATGCGCCCCAGCTGCCCCCCGCCCAGGATCCCGATGGTGGCTCCGGGGAGGATCACGCTCACGGGAGCACCTGCGCCAGCACGTCGTCGCGGCGCTGGGAACGCCACGCGCGCAGGCGCTCCCGGAGGGCGGGGTCGTGCGAGGCCACGATCTCGGCGGCGAGGATCGCGGCGTTGACCGCCCCGGGCTTCCCGATGGCCAGCGTCCCGACGGGGACGCCGGCCGGCATCTGCGCGATCGAGAGGAGCGCATCCTGGCCGTTGAGCACCGTGGCGGGGATCGGGACGCCGAGCACGGGGACGAGCGTCTTGGCCGCGAGCATTCCGGGAAGGTGCGCGGCCCCCCCCGCGGCGGCGATGATCACCTGCAGCCCGCGCGACTCGGCCTGCTCCGCGTACAGGAACATCCAGTCCGGCGTGCGGTGCGCCGACACGATACGCGCCTCGTAGGGGACCTCGAGCTCGTCGAGCATGGCGCAGCAGTGCTGCATGTGCTCGTAGTCGGACTTGGAGCCCATCACCACTCCGACGAGTGGGGTGGTCGACTGCGGCATGAAGGGCGGTGGGGAGAGGAGTGGGGGGCGGCACGCTGGGCGCCCCGGGGGAAGCCGGCACGGGCCGGCCGCGGCTTCGACCACGAAATATGCCGCGCGGGCGAGCATGGACGAAGGGGCTCGGGGGCGTGCGGCTACGTCGACGGACGGCGCGTCGCCCCGGGAGCCGGCGTCGGATGCCGTCGTCGCCAGGGGGGCGCACCCGGCGCATATTCCTGCCCCTGCGTCACCGCCCGATGACTCCCCGGCTCATACCACCGCACAACATGTCCAGACGACTCCTGCTCGCCCTCGCGGCGGCCGCGGCCTTCGCCGCGCCCCAGCCGACGCTTCACGCACAGGGGAGCGGCGCCCTCACGCTCGAGGCGCTGCTGGCCACGCCCTTCCCGACCGCGATCAGCGCGGCGCCACGCGGGGGGGGCGTCGCGTGGATCCTCAACGAGCAGGGAGCGCGCAACATCTGGGTGGCGACGCCGCCCGCCTATGCCGGGCGGCGCCTGACGAGCTACACGGACGATGACGGACAGGAGATCTCCTCCCTGACCTGGGGGAGCGACGGGACGTCGCTGGTGTACGTGCGCGGCGGGGCACGGAACCGGGCCGGGGAGAGCCCCAATCCGGCGCATGACCCGCGCGGCGCGGAGAGTGCGATCTACCGCGTGGCGCTCGCCGGCGGGGCCCCGGTGCGCCTGGGCGGTGGCACCGCCCCCAGCATCTCCCCGGACGGCGGCACGCTCCTCATCAGTCGGGGCAAGCTCTGGGCACGCTCGCTGCGCGATCCCGACGCCGACTTTTCCGAGTTGGTCAACGTGCGTGGGGCGCTCGTCAACGTGCGCTGGTCGCCGGACGGATCGAAGTTCAGCTTCGTGAGCAACCGGGGCGACCACGCCTTCATCGGCGTCTACGACGTTGCCACGCGCACGGTGAAGTTCCTCGCGCCCAGCGTCGACACGGATGGGGCGCAGGTCTGGTCCCCCGACGGGACGCGCATCGCCTTCGTACGTGAGCCCGCGTCCAGCGCGCTCGCCCTGTTCCGTGCCCAGCGTAGCGGGCGTCCGTGGTCCATCATGGTGGCCGACGTGGCCACGGGGGCGGCCCGCACCGTGTGGACCGCCGACGAGGGGGATGGAAGCGTGGTGCGCGGCATCGTGGGGGACAACCAGCTCCTGTGGGGCGCGGGCGACGCCCTCGTCTTCCCGTGGGAAAAGGACGGGTGGACCCACCTGTACTCCGTGTCGCTGGGCGGTGGGCGCCCGGTGCTCCTCACGCCCGGCGAGGGCGAGGTGGAGTACGTCACGCTGTCACGCGACCGCCGCGAGGTGATCTACAACAGCAACCAGGGGGACATCGACCGCCGGCACATCTGGCGCGTCCCCGTGCAAGGGGGGACGCCGCGCCCCGTGACCCGCGGCGACGGGATCGAGTGGGCCCCCACCGAGCTGAGCGACGGCTCGCTGGTGTATCTCCGGTCGGATGCCCGCACGCCGGCGCACGCGGTGCGGCTTGCCGCTGGCGGGAGCCCGGCGCCGCTGGCCCCCGCCCTCCTGGCCGGCTTCCCGTCGGCGCGCCTGGTGGTACCGCAGGCGGTCACGATCACGGCCGCCGACGGCATGCCGATACCGGCCCAGCTCTTCCTCCCGAGCGGGGGGCGCCCGGGCGAGCGGCGCCCCGCGGCGATCTTCTTCCATGGCGGCTCGCGCCGGCAGATGCTCCTCGGCTACAACTACGGCGAGTACTACCACAACGCCTATTCGCTCAACCAGTACCTCGCGAGCCGGGGCTTCGTGGTGCTGTCCGTGAATTACCGGAGCGGCATCGGCTACGGGCTCGCCTTTCGCGAGGCGGAACGCTACGGGGCCGGCGGAGCCAGCGAGTTCAACGACGTCGTGGGCGCCGGCCTGTACCTGCGCAGCCGCCCCGACGTGGCCCCGGGGAAGATCGCGCTGTGGGGCGGTTCGTACGGGGGATACCTGACGGCCATGGGGCTCGCCCGAGCCCCCGAGCTCTTCGCCACCGGCGTGGACCTGCACGGCGTGCACGACTGGAATGTCGGCATCCGGACCTTCGTCCCGAGCTACAACACGCTCGAGGACCCGGAGCGTGCCCGCCAGGCGCTGGAGTCGTCGCCGCTAGCCTCGCTCGAGCGGTGGAAGGCGCCGGTGCTGGTGATTCACGGTGACGACGACCGCAACGTGTCGTTTGCCGAGACCATCACCCTCGTCGAGCGACTGCGCGAGCGCAACGTGGAGGTGGAGCAGCTGGTCTTCCCCGACGAGGTCCACTCGTTCCTGCGCCATGCGTCGTGGCTGGCGGCGTACCGGGCGGCCGCCGAGTTCCTGGAGCGCCGGCTGCGCTGAGGTAGGGGGGCGCGACGGCATCCTGTACGGACCGTACGTGATTTGCACCCCTTGAATGCGAATGCAGACGAGACGATCCCCGCCGCTGCCCGGGTGCCGCGTCGGGGATTGTCCCGTAGCATCGCGCCCGTCCATGTCGGACGAATCGCTATTGCGAGGGGGTGGGCTCGTCTCCATGGTGGACCGTCACGACGGCTCGACGTTCCACCGTTCCGTGCGCTGGCGAGTGGGTCCAGCGAGTCGATGTCAGGGGCGGGGGACTTTCCTCCAACCGGGAGACGGGCGACGATGCACGGTCCCTCCACACACCCGTGGGTCGACGGCGAGACCCTCGGCGCGCACCTCGACGAGCGCGGCATCGGGCGCCGCGAGTTCCTGGAGTTCTGCGGCAAGATGGTGGCCATCCTCGGGCTGGCCAACAGCGCGTTGCCGCGCATGGCCGAGGCGTTGCAGTCCCTCAGGCGCCCCTCTGTCGTCTGGCTTCAGCTGCAAGAGTGCACCGGGTGCGTCGAGAGCCTCCTGCGCAGCGCGGAGCCGACGGTCGGCGACCTGGTGCTCGACGTCATCTCCCTCGACTACCAGCACACGCTGATGGCGGCGGCGGGGAGCGACATCGAGCGGGCGCTGCAGTCGGCGATGGCCGAGAACAAGGGAAAGTACGTCCTGGTCGTGACCGGCTCCATCCCCACCAGGGAGAACGGGATCTACTGCACCATCGGCGGGCGTCCCGCGCAGGAGATCCTCGAGGAGGCGGCGGCCGGGGCGGCGGCGATCCTCGCCGTGGGAGCATGCGCCTATTGGGGGAGCGTGCAGGCGGCGCGCCCGAACCCGACCGGGGCGGTGGGCGTGCGCGACATCATCAAGAACAAGCCGGTGGTGAACATTCCGGGTTGCCCGCCCATCGGCGACGTCATCACGGCGACGATTGCGCACTACCTCACCTTCAGTCGCCTGCCGGCGGTGGATGGCGAGGGGCGTCCGCTGTTCGCCTACGGGAAGCGGATCCACGACCAGTGCCCTCGGCGCGCACACTTCGACGCCGGGCAGTACGTCGAGGAGTTCGATGACGAGGCGGCGCGGAAGGGGTGGTGCCTCTACCACGTCGGCTGCAAGGGACCGGCGACGTTCTCGCCGTGCCCGATCTTCCTGTGGAACACGCGCACCAGCTGGCCGATCGGGGCCGGGCACCCGTGCATCGGCTGCACCGAGCCGTACTTCTGGGACACGATGACCCCCTTCTACGACCGGCTCCCCGGCGTGGTTGGGATCGGGGTGGAGCGCCGGGCCGACCTGATCGGGGCGACGCTCGCCGGGGCGGTGACCGCCGGGGTCGCCCTGCACGCCACCGCCACCGGGATTTACCAGATCCGCCATCGCCGGAAGGCGGAAGCCGGGAGCGCCGCCACGGCCGCCCCTGCCACGAAGGAGGAATCGACCCATGGCTAGCACGCGCGTCGTCGTCGACCCCATCTCGCGCATCGAGGGGCACCTGCGCATCGAGGTGCAGGCCGAGAACGGGAAGATCGGGAACGCCTGGGCCGCGGCCACGCAATTCCGCGGGATCGAGCTCATCATGAAGGACCGCGATCCGCGCGATGCCTGGGCCTTCACGCAGCGCATCTGCGGGGTCTGCACCGTGGTGCACGCGGTGGCCTCGTGCCGGGCGGTGGAGGACGCGTTAGGCATCACGATCCCGCCCAACGCCAACCTCATCCGCAACCTCGTCCTCGCGCAGCAGTTCGTGCACGACCACGTGGTGCACTTCTACCACCTGCACGCCCTGGACTGGGTGGACGTGGTGAGCGCGCTCAAGGCCGATCCGGCGGCGGCGGCCCGGATCGCGAGTTCCCTCTCGCCCTGGCCCAACAACTCCGCGACGTACTTCGGGGCGGTGCAGGAGCGGCTCAAGAAGTTCGTGGGGGCCGGGCAGCTCGGGATCTTCGCCAATGGGTACTGGGGGCACCCGGCGTACAAGCTTCCTCCCGAGGTGAACCTCATCGCCGTGGCGCACTACCTCGAGGCGCTGGACTGGCAGCGGGAGATCATTCGCCTGCACGCCATCTTCGGCGGGAAGAACCCGCACCCCAACTTCCTGGTCGGCGGGATGGCCTCGGCCATCAACCTCGATTCCACCGCGACCATCAACGCCGAGCGCCTCACCGACATCCGGCAGCTCATCACCACGGCGCAGCGTTTCGTGGAGCAGGTCTACTGGCCCGATGTGCTGGCCATCGCCGGCTTCTACAAGGACTGGGCGTCGATCGGGGGCGGGGCGAAGAACTACCTCGCATGCGGCGAGTTCCCCGACCACGACATCCGCGACGTGAAGTCGCTGTACTTCCCGCAGGGCATCATCCTCGACCGCGACCTGACGAAGGTGCATCCCTACGAACAGGAAAAGGTCAAGGAGAACATCTTCTCGAGCTGGTACGAGTACTCCGGCGGAAACGAGGCGGAGTTGCACCCGTACGAGGGGGAAACGACGCCGAGGTACTCGGGACCGCCGACGCCCTGGAAGTTCCTGCAGGAGGAGAAGAAGTACTCGTGGATGAAGGCGCCGCGATACGAGGGGCGGGTGATGGAGGTGGGGCCGCTGGCGCGGATGCTGGTGGCCTACGCGTCGGGGCACGAGGAGGCGAAGGCCATCGTCGGCGAAGCGTTGGGCAGGCTGGGGGTCGGGCCGGAGGCGCTCTTCTCCACGCTCGGGCGCACGGCGGCGCGGGCGGCGGAGACGGTGCTGATCGCCCGTCGCCTCGACGTGTGGTACAACCAGCTCGTCGAGCGCATCAAGAGCGGCGACACGACGACGTTTGCCGGCGACAAATGGAAGCCGGAGAGCTGGCCGGCGACGTCACGCGGGTACGGCTACCTCGACGCCCCGCGCGGGGCGCTGGGGCACTGGGTGCAGATCGAGGGGCCGGCCATCAAGCACTACCAATGCGTCGTCCCCTCCACGTGGAACTGTTCGCCCCGCGATCCCCAGGGGCAGATGGGGCCCTACGAGCAGTCGCTGGTGGACAACCACCCGCTGGCGAAGCCCGACCAGCCCCTGGAGATCCTGCGCACCATCCACTCATTCGATCCCTGCCTGGCCTGCGGCGTGCACGTGATCGATGCCGAGGGGCGGCCGGTCGTGGAGGTGCAGGTGCAATGAGCGCAACCTCGGAACCCATCCGCGGGCCGAAGAAGTGGCGCCGGCCGGCCGGCCTCGAGCTGCGCAGCCAGCTGCGCTCGCCCTCGGGCGACTATCGCTGGGTGTACCTGTGGGGGTGGCCGCTGCGCGTGGTGCACTGGACCTCGGCGCTCGCGATCGTCATCCTCGTCGTCACTGGGTTGTACATCGGACGCCCCTACTTCCTCATTGCCGGCGAAGCGAGCAATCACTTCGTGATGGGGTGGATGCGGCTCGTGCATTTCGTCTGCGGGGGCGTCCTGGTCGCGGCCGGCATCCTGCGCCTGTACTGGTTCTTCATGGGGAACCGGTACGAGCGCTTCGGCGCGCTCTTCCCGTTCAGCCGAAAGCGGCTCTACGACCTCTGGCGCACCTTTCGCGCGTATGCGTTGATCCGCCCCGACGAGGCGCCGCAGTATCTCGGGCACAACCCGCTGCAGCAGGTGGCGGTGACCGGGCTCTACTTCGTGATCCTGGTCATGGTCTGCACCGGCTTCGCCCTGTACGGCCAGGCGACGCCGGACGGCCTGATTGCGCGGACCTTCGCGTGGGTGGCGCCGCTGCTCGGCGGGATGCAGGTCGTGCGCTTCGTCCATCACGTCCTCACCTGGGTCGTGGTGATCTTCGTCCCCATGCACATCTACCTCGCCATCCGGCACGAGCTGCTCGACCACGGCGCCGTGGTCTCGTCCATCATCAGCGGCGGGCGCTTCGTGAGCGCGCAGGAGCACTTCGAGGATGCCTGACGGGGGGGGCGCGACGGTCGTCATCGGGTTGGGCAACCCGATCATGGGAGATGACGGCTTCGGCCTGGCGGCGCTCGATGCGCTGCGGGCGCTTTGGGCGCCCACGGCCGAGGTGGAGTTCGTGGACGGGGGCACGTGGGGGTTGTCGCTCCTGCCCGTCGTCGAGCGGGCCGAACGCCTCCTCCTGCTCGACGCCATCGAGTGCGGAGGCACGCCCGGCACCGTGGTGCGGCTCCGCGATGACGAGATCCCGTCGTACCTGATGACGAAAGTCTCGCCGCATCAAGTGGACATGCGCGAGGTGCTCGCCCTGGCCGCACTGCGAGGGCGCGCGCCGGCCGAGGTGGTCGCCATTGGCGCGCAGCCGGCGGTGGTGGAGCTCGTTGGAACGCTCTCACCCGAGGTCGCGGCGGCGGTCGAGGCCGTGGCGGTCGCGGCGGTCGGGCAGTTGGAGGCGTGGGCGAGCCGGGACCGTTGACGCGCCGTCGATCGGGCTCTATCGTAGCGCGCCCGGGTTCCGTCGCTGAGCGCGAGGGGTTTGCCGTTTAGGGCGGTCGCGCCTCGGCAGCGGTCGACTGACGCACCGTGCAGGCGCCTCGGCCAGGCGATGGCCCGGCATCCACCCCCCACAGTCAGGAGGTCCAGAATGAGTGCTCGCTCGTTCGGACGAACCCTGCGTTCCGCCGTCGTGCTGCTGGCAGTTGGAGTCGGCACGGTCGCCGCGCAGGGAACGCAAGGGAGCATCAACGTCCGTGTGACGGAGGCCGCGAGCGGACGGCCCCTCGATCAGGCCCAAGTCGTGATCGTCGGGACCACGTTCGGAGGGCTGACCAATGCGGACGGTCGCTTCACCTTCCGGAACGTCAACGCTGGCACGGTCCAGGTCCGCGTGCTGCGCGTCGGCTTCTCGGAGCAGAAGAAGGGCGTCGCCGTCACGGCGGGACAGACGGCCGATGTCGAGTTCGCGCTCACCGAGGTGGCGCTGACCCTGGCGCCGGTCGTCACCACGGCAACAGGTACCCAGCGTCGCCAGGAGATCGGCAACGCGACGGCCAACATCTCCGCGTCCGAGGTCGTGGCGGCCGCGCCGGTGGGGAGCCTGAGCGACGTGCTGAACGCGCGCGCGCCCGGCGTGCAGGTGGCCACGGGGACCCAGACCGGCACGGGCTCTCGTATCCGCGTGCGCGGCATGAATTCGATATCGCTGAACAACGAGCCCATCTGGATCATAGATGGTGTTCGCATGACGTCGAACAACGGATCGTTCTCCACGGTCACGGGCAACGGTGCGTCGAGCAACACGGGAGGGAACAACGCGAGTCGCGTGGGCGACCTGAATCCCGAGGAGATCGAGAGCATCGAGATCGTCAAGGGACCCTCGGCGGCGACGCTGTACGGCACGGACGCGGCGAATGGCGTGATTCTCGTGACCACCAAGCGCGGACGGGCCGGCGCTGCTCAGTGGAGCATTTATGGCGAGGGCGGCATCATCCAGGATCGCAATGACTATCCGTGGGCGTACACCCTGTTTGGCACGCGCACCGATGGCGTAACGCCGACGGCCCCCAGCTTCTGCAACCTGCAGCGCGTCGGGACCGGACTCTGCAAGGTCGACTCGATTGGCGCGCTGAACATCTTCAACGAAGGTGATCTCACGCCCGTCGGGACGGGGAATCGACGTCAGGGTGGCGTGCAGGTCTCCGGAGGAACCGAGCAGATTCGCTATTTCATGGCGGCGGAGAACGAGAACGAAGTCGGCGTCCTCTCGCTGCCGGAGTTCGAGCGCGATCGGTTCAAGGCGACCGGCCTTCCGCTGCACGACTGGACAGACCGTCCGAATGCGCTGGACCGGAATTCGCTGCGCGTGAACCTGAATGCGGCAGTGAATCCGAAGCTCGACCTGTCGGCTCAGACCAACTTCATCGATCTCACGCAGCGCTACGCGCTCGAGTCGAACTCGACCGCCGGCCTCGGATCGCACGTCTTCGGTGGCCCCGGTTACCGGAACAACGGTACCGTGTCGGGGCTCGGGACGCCGCTCAACGGCTATCGCGCCTGGACGCCGGGGTACATGTGGCAGGAGAAGACGGAGCAGAACATCTCGCGCTTCATCTGGAGTTCCCGCGCCGACTGGCGCCCGACGTCGTGGCTCCAGAACCGCGCCACGGTCGGTCAGGATTTCACCATGCGCTCCGATGAAAACCTTCTGCTGCGAGGCGAAGGGCCGCCGCTATCGGCGAACACGCGGCTGGGCTCTCGCGGCGTCAGCCGGGTGAACATCAACAATTTCACCGTCGACCTCGGCAGCACGGCGACATTCAATCCGCGGGCCTGGATGAACCTCAAGACGACGGCGGGGGTGCAGTACATCAACTATCGGTTCTCGCAGGCGCAGACCGGCGGGTCGCAGCTCGCGCCTGGTGCCCAGACGGTGCAATCCGGGGCGCAGCCGTCGGTGTTCGAGGGGACGACGCTGCAAAAGACGTTCGGCGTCTTCGTCGAGCAGGCCGTGGCGCTCCGCGACAAACTCTTCCTCACGGGTGCCGTCCGATCGGACCAGAACTCGGCGTTCGGCACGGAGTTCCAGCGCGTCTTCTACCCGAAGTTCAGTGCGTCGTGGCTCGTCTCGGAGGAGTCGTTCTGGAAGGCCCCGTCGTGGATGAACACGATGCGATTCCGCTTGGCCTACGGACAGTCGGGCGTGCAGCCGGGACCGAACGATGCCCTGCGCTTCTACACCGCGAACACGACGAACATCGCGAACGTCGACCAACCGACCGTCACCTTCGCATCGCTGGGCGATCCGAACCTCAAGCCGGAGCGGTCAGCGGAGATCGAGGGAGGCTTCGAGACGCAACTGCTGAACTCGCGCCTGACCCTCGACGTCACGTACTACAACAAGAAGACGGAGGACGCGCTCATCGAGCGGATCGTCCCCCCGTCCTATGGATCCGTGACGCGCCAGCTCGCCAACCTGGGCGCGGTGCGGAACAGCGGCTGGGAGTTTCAGGTGAACGCGCTCCCGCTGGACAGGAAGTGGCTGGCGTGGGATCTCAACATCTCGGCGTCGCTCAACGCGAACGAGGTCGAGAGCCTCGGAAACACGCCGCCGCAGATCGGCACCGCTTCACGCGTCGTCGTCGGCTATCCAATCGGTGGGCTCTGGGCCCCGCCGATCCTTGGCTGGGAGGACAAGAACAAGGATGGAATCCTGACCTACTGGGCCGATCCGACCAAGAATGAGGTGTTCGTCGGTGACTCCGCGATCTTCCGTGGGTATTCCACGCCGCGTTACATCGCGACGCTCGTGTCGGGCTTCGATCTGCTGAGCCGTCGCCTCCGTCTACAGACGCTGTTCGACTACCGTGGTGGCCACAAGTGGTACAATGACACGGAGCGCCTGCGCTGCCAGCGGCCGAACTGCGGCGGTCGCAACAATCCGAAGGCGCCATTCGACCTGCAGGCGGCGAACATCGCCCGCCTCGAGATGCCCATACAGACGCTGGACGGCTACTTCCAGTCGGGGCCCTTCGTCCGGCTCCGCGAGGCATCGGTGCAGTACACGCTCTCGCCGAGCGTTGCACAGCGCTTCCTGCGGGCTCGTACCGCTTCTGTCGTCGTGAGTGGCCGCAACCTGGCACTCTGGACCAATTACCCCGGCACGGATCCGGAGACGGCCTTCAATTTCACCAGCGGTACCGACGTCCCGGCCGACTTCCAGACCATCGCGCCGCCGTCGTACTTCATCTTCCGGATCAACCTTGGCTACTAACCCCAACGGAGCCGATATGCGCAATGCACAGACCCTGCGCCCCCGCTCCCTCGGGAGGCGCGCAGCCCTGCTCCTGGCCCTCGTAACGACGACGGCGTGCTCCAGTGTGACCGATTCGCTCCTGGAGGCCACGGACCCGGACATCATCAATCCCGCTGACCTGAAGTCGTCGGAGGGGGCCATCGGTCTCGCCAACGGCGCCTTGGCCAGCTTCCGCGACATCACCGCAGGGAACGAGAGCACCTGGCTCTTCGGCGGCCTCCTGGCCGATGAATGGTCCACCTCGTCCACGTTCCCGCAGAACGACCAGACCGATCAGCGGCGCATCGAGGAGAACAACTTGCAGGTCACGAACATGCTCTATCGCCTCTATCGGTCGCGCATTCGGGCGTCAGAGGCGATCCGGGCACTGGCCGAGTATCGTCCCGACGATCGCGTGCGTCGGGCCGAGATGTACTTCGCACGAGGGTTCACCGAGATGCAGCTGGCGCAGGATTTCTGCAATGGCATCCCGCTGAGCGAGCTGGTGGACGGAGTTGCGACCGATGGTGATCCGCTGAGTGTACAGGAAGTCTTCACCAAGGCGGTGGCCTCCTACGACAGCGCGCTCGCCTTCGCGAATGGGAAGGATGCGGCCAGCGTCGCACTCGCGCGCGCGATCCGTATTGGCAAGGGGCGCGCCCAACTCGGGCTGAACCAGATCGCCCAGGCGGCGGTCACGGTCGATAGTATTCCGACGTCTTACGCCTACCAGCAGACGTTCGCCCTCACGACAGGCTCGAACACCATATGGGGCCAGGGTTTCTCGTCGCGACGCTATGTGGTCGGCGACTCGGCGGAGGGAAACGCCCGCAACATCCTGGTCAAGAACGCCATCCCCTTCGTGTCGAAGGGCGATCCCCGTCTCCCGGTTACCGTGCTGAATTCGCTCGGCCAGGACGGATTGACGCGCGTCCGCATGACGGCCCTGTACGGGCAGCTCACCGCTGTGGACGTGGTCAATGGCATCGATGCGCGGATGATCGAGGCAGAGGCCGCACTGAAGGCCGGTGATGTCGCGAAGTTCCTCTCCATTCACAACACGCTTCGCGCATCGCCTCCGACGCTGGGGACCGTGACGCCCGCCGCCATGCCGCCGCTGACCGACCCGGGAACGCCGGCTGCTCGCCTGGATCTGCACTTCCGTGAGAAGGCGTTCTGGACCTTCAGTCGCGGCCAGCGTCTTGGGGACATGCGGCGCCTGGTCCGGCAGTATGGCCGCGCGGTCACCGACGTGTTCCCCGAGGGGATCCACTACAAGGGGGGAGCGTACGGAACCGACGTGAACTTCCCGATCGTGGTGGACGAGCGCAACAACCCCAAGTTCAACGGGTGCACCAACCGGAGCGCCTAACGGCATTCGGAGTCCCATCACAGCTTCAGCACACGGCCCGCGGGCGCCTACGGCGTTCGCGGGTCGTGTCGCCTGCGGGCGTGGGGGTGCGCCGGCCGCCGCCCACAACGGGCTTCGCGCCGAGGGGTGCCGCGCCGAGGAGCGCCAGCGTGCCGGCATGCGCGCCAGCGGTGCGCCGTCGGTGTGACGGACACCCCGGTGTCACTGGCGCAGGCCCACCCTAGCGCAGGATTGCGCCGCGCCCCAAGATTCTGCCCATGTCCATGGTCGGCGACACCCCGCGCACCTTCACCTCCCAGACCGAGCTCCCGCTCGTCGGACGTCGGGCAGACCTCGGCGCGCTTCGGCTCGCGCTCGATGACGCGATCGACGGACGCGGTCGGGTGATCTTCCTCGCTGGCGACGCCGGCGTCGGCAAGACACGGCTTGTCCAAGCCGTGGTGCGCGACGCCATACGTCGCGAGGTCATGGTCGCATCGGGTGGGGCCTACGCCGTCGAGGCGGGCATCCCCTACGGGATGATCTCCGACGCGCTGGTGCCACCCCTCCGCGCCCTCCCGGCGTCGACGCTGTTGGTGCTGGCGCGCGGTGCGGAGCAGGAGCTGGGAATGGTCCTGCACGGCCTCGCCTTCGGGCGCGACGGCCCCGAGCCGGCGGTCGCCCACGATGGCGACCGGAAGGCACGCCTCCTCTGGAACTTCGCCCAGTTCCTCTCGCGACTCGCCGCGCGCCAACCGCTCCGGCTCGTCCTCGAGAACGCGCAGTGGAGCGACCCGTCGTCGATGGAACTCCTCCACTTCGTCGCCCGGCAGCTGCGGCAGGCGCCGATCCTCCTGGTCGTCACCTACGCCGACGACGAGCAGGAACTCCCCGTCGCCCTCAGGACTACCGAACGCTCCCTGGTGTCCCGCGGCGAGGCGACGGTTCGCCGGATCCCGCCGCTGACGCGCTACGACGTGGCCGAGATCCTGCGGCAGCTCTTCGCGCTTGCCGCCGAAGACGTGGCACGCCTCGCCGAGCGGCTCCATGAGCGGGCGCGCGGCAATCCCCTGTTCGTCGACCAGCTCCTGCGGCACCTCGTGGGGGCGGGGCGCCTGCGCTACGAGGGCGAACGCTGGGTGCTCGGCGAGGTCGACGACGTCGGACTCCCGGCGACCATTCGTGAGGCGCTCGAGGGACGGCTGGCGGAGGTCGACGCCGGCGCCCGGAGGGTGGCCGAAGCCGCGGCGGTCATCGGAACGCGCGCCCCGCTCCCTCTCCTGCAGGGCGTGACGACGCTCGGAGCGCAGTCGTTTGCCGACGCGATCGACGTCCTGTGCGCCAAGCGGGTGCTGCGCGAGGTCGGCGAGGGGGGGATGCCGCAGTACGAGTTCGTGCACCCGCTGATGCAGCTGACGGCGATGGCCGGGTTGACGGCGGCGCGCCGCCGCGCACTGCACCTCGCCACCGCGACCGAGATGGAGCGCACGCTCGGGGCGGCCTCCCTGGGGCACGCTCGCGAGATCGCCCGCCACCTGATGGAGGGCGACGCCCTCGGGGGTGATGCGCGAGCCCTGCGATATGTCGTCGCCGCCGGACGCGAGGCGCTCGACCGGTATGCCGACAACGAGGCGTTGCGCCTGCTCACCGACGCGGTCGCCATCGCCGAGCGATTCCCGGGCGAGGGGAGCGACGCCGCCGACTATCGCGCGATGCTCGAAGACCTCGCGCGCGCGCGCCAGAGGACGGGCGATCGGGGCGGGGCGATGGCGCTGTGGGAGCGGGCTCTCGGGCTCGCGACCGAGGCCGGCGATGCGGTGGCCCGCTCTCGCCTGTTGCGCCGAATCGGGCTGGCACTCTCTGTCGCCGGTCGTCCGGCAGACGGGCTGCGATCCCTCGACGAGTCGGAGGTCACCGCCACGGAGGCCGGTCGCATGGACCTCGCCATCCGGGTGCGTGTGGACAAGGGGATGCTCCTGCAGGCGATGGGACGTGGCGATGACGCGCGGGTGGCGCTGGAGGAGATCCTCCCGGTGGCTGAGCGAACCGGAGACCACGCGTTGCAGGCGCGCGTGCATCGCGCGCTCACGTTGCTCTACAGCTTCACCGGCCGCGCCGACAAGGCTCGGGCGCACGGCGCTGCCGCGCTCGCGCACGCCACCGCCAGCGACGAGCGGGTCCTCGCCTTCTGGGCGCACTGGGGGCTGGCGGTGCTCGAAGGGTTCGGAGGGAACGCGGAGGGCGTCGCTCGGCACCGGCGCGAGGCCGAGCAGCTGGCGGAGCAACTCCGCTCGCCGCTGCTCCAACTGCAGATCGCCGAGATCGCCATCGAGCACGCGTCGGGTGTCGGCGATTGGAACGAGGGGCTCGCCCGCGCCGAGCGGGCGATCCCCGTCGCGCGAGCCATCGCTCCCGCCACCTTGCTGCCACGGCTCCTCGTCTGGACGGGATTCATCGTGCTCGCCCGTGATGACCAGGAGCGGGGGTGGGCACTCATCGAGGAAGCGTGGCGCTTGTCGCGCGCCGAGGAGGTGGAGGCCGCGATCCGCGCGGGGGGAACGCCGCTGCAGGGCGAGGTGCACACCGCGGTCCTCGCGCACACCGGGATGGCGGGCTACTGGCTCGCGCGGTGCGAATGGCAGCGGGCGCTCGAGTACGGCCAGCGGGGGCTCGCGCTCGCCGATCGCTTCGGATACGTCGTCTGGGGGATCCATCGCCTCATGCCCGGCATCATCGAGGCGGCGCTCTGGCTGCAGGAGTTCACACTCGTCAGGCAGATGAGCGTGCGATTGCGCGAGCAGTCCCTCCTGTTGGGGCATCGCCTCGGACTCGCGTGGGCCACCACCGCCGAGGCACTGAGGTTGCGCTTCGAGGAGCACCACCCGGACACCGCGGCGGCGCTCCTGTCGGCAGCCGCCGAGCTGGAGGCGATCCCGTTTCCCTTCCACGCGGCGCGGGTGCGGCGCAATGCGGCCCAGGTCATGCTCTCCGATCGTGACGTCGACGGCGCGGTGCGTGAGCTGCGGAAGGCGCACGAGGTCTTCGCCCGCCTCGGCGCCGAGTACGAACTGCGCGGCACGCGGAGCGAGCTGCGCTCGCTGGGCGTGCGCCTCCCGCCGCGGGGGACGACCGACGGCGCCTTCTCCCTGACCGGGCGCGAACTCGACATCGCCCGCCTCGTCGCCCAACGCCTCACCAACAAGGAGATCGCGACGCGGCTCGACATCTCGGCGCGGACGGTGAGCACGCACCTCTCCAACATGTTCGGCAAGCTGGGGGTGGACTCGCGCGGAGCGCTGGTGGATGTCCTTCGCGCCCAGCCGGGCTTTGCCGACGACGACCCGCCGGTGAGATAGGCGAGCGCCGACCGGGCGCAGATGGCCCGGCCGGCGTCCGTGTCCGGCGTGCGGCTCGGCCGCGCCGCGACAGCCTAACGACCTGCGATGAACGCCGATGCCTCCGGCAGGCGCATGTTGTAGCGAGCGTTGAGCGCCCGCGCCGCTGCGCTGGCGAGGATGGCATGTCCGGCGCCGCTGGGATGGATGCCGTCGAGGCTGATCAGCGACCCGTAGGGCTGAGCCGACGTCATCAGCTGCACCGAGGAGAACGGCGGCTTGAGCCCAGGCATCCCGTACAGCGTCTCGAGCGCGAAGTGCGCCAGCTTGTGGCGATCGGCTACGGCGCGGATGTGGGCGTTCATCTGCCCGAGCGCGGCATTGACGACTCCTGCTTCCGCTGGGGTGAGGATGAAGTCCTGCACGCCGCTCCCGCCATCGGCGCACGAGAGCACGGTGGGTGACAGCCCGGCGTTGCGGCGACCGATCCCCGTTGCCACCGCCGTCGGAATGCGTACCGGAACGAACACGAGGTTCTGGTTCGCATCGCAGTCCGCTGCGACCTGGACGTGGAAGGCGCCGAGGAGCATCGCGGCGTCGGCGTAGATCTCCGCCCCTCGGCGGAAGCCCGGGAAGGTGGCGACGTCGCTGATCAGCCCGACCAGGACGACGCGCGGTGCAACCTGCTGAACCGTATCGACCAGCGCGTCGTACAGCGGCGCCCACGCGGCGAATGGGGTGATGGTCGTACCGGGAATGGCGATGCCGCTGCGCGCCGGCAGCACTTCGTTGGCGCCAAGTTCGACCGAGACGACGCGCGGCTTCTGCTGCATCGCCGCCCGCAGCTGCGTCGTTCCCGGAGGGAGGACGAGCCCATACAGCTTCGGCGTAAAGGGGTCGGCGAACGACTCTGGCGTGCTGTTGAGCGCGTTGAACGTGGTTGCCCCATTGATGGCGACGTTCTGCGTCGGCAGCGTGATGCCGCCCTGCAATGGGGCGCATGCGAGCGAGGCCGCCGGCGCCCCGGCCGGCTCGCCGGAGATCCGGAGTCCCGACGCGAGCGGCGCCGCCAGCGGGGCGCGGCATCCGGTCCCCGAGACGTACGGTTGGGTGAACGCGACCCCCGACATCCGGGTGAACTGCGCCGGCCACGAGTCGTACTGTGAGGCGGCGGTGAGGCCGTCGGACTGCCACCCCATCGAGACGCTCGTCCCGATGGCGACGTACCGCTGCAAGAGCGCATTGGACTCCTCGAGCGCCGCCTGCGGTGCGCGGTCGGGCGACAGTGGCGAGGGGGTGTCGGAGCAGGCGGTGATGAAGGCCAGCGCCATGCCGAGGGAAATGCCGCGTGCGTAAGTCATGATCCTCTCCTCTCATGCGAGGTGACGTGCGCTCCCCATGAGCGCGTGACCAAGGTCGGAGAGACGGTCCGGCCGCTACATCGGATGAGTGACGTAGCGGCCGGAGGGCCATGACGTAGAGATGGGCCGGCGAAAGTCGTGTCCACGACTCCGTGCGCCCGCGATGCCGACGTGCCGAGGGGGCCGAGGGTGCCGACGTGCCGAGGGGGCCGAGGGTGCCGAGGGTGCCGAGGGTGCCGGGCGGGCGCCCTCTCGGCCCCCGTCAGTCCGACTTGCCTCCGTCCAGGAATGCGCCGAGGACGAGGCTCGTGAGCGAGACCACGATCGACCCCAGGAGCGCGGCGCCGAAGCCGCGCACCGAGAAGCCGAGCCCGAGGGAGCGCGAGAGCCCCGACGTCACCATCAGCATTACGGCGTTGATGACGAGGAGGAAGAGTCCGAGCGTCACGAAGATGAAGGGGAGCGAGAAGAAGGAAATGATGGGCTTCACGAAGGTGTTGACGATCGCGAAGACGAGCGCCACGCCGAGGAGCGCCATCGGCGTCCCCTTGAACTCGATGCCGTTCACGAGGCGCGTGGCGACGAAGAGTGCGGCGGCGTTGATGAGGAGCCGGATCAGGATGGACATGCGCGGAGAGGGTAGGGGAGTGAAGGGGCGCCACCGACAATACGGAAAGCCGGGGCGCGAGGTGTCGCGGGGGCTCAGACCGGAGGGCGGTCGGTGTCGCTCGTCCCCTCGCGCAGTCCGGCGCGGGCCCGGCGCGCCAGGACCACGTAGTTATCCCGGATCCGGTCGAGCTCCTGCTCCTCGAGCTCCTCCAGGTCGAGGAGGGCGTTGTGCGCCCCTTCGGTGGCGCGGACCAGCTCGTCGAGCTTGATCTGCAACGCCTCGGTGTCACGGTTCTGTGTGTTCTGGATCAGGAACACCATCAAAAATGTGATGATGGTCGTCCCGGTGTTGATGACCAGCTGCCAGGTATCGCTGTAGCCGAAGAGCGGTCCGCTCACGAGCCACGCGGCGATGACCATGAGGGCGAGGAAGAACGAGAAGGGGCGCCCTGCCAGGCGGGACGTGGCCTTCGCCAGGAACGAGAACGGGGGCAGGTGTGGGGTCCGGGGCACGGGCGGTCTCTCGTGTGATGGTGGAAGGGGAAGAAACGCCAGCGGCGGCCGCCCGTGGACAACCAACGTCCGCCGGTGGCCGCCGCAAGGTGCCGCGGGCCCGATCAGTCGCTGATGGGGCCGCGCGGCTTCACGACGACGTTGGGGACGCTTCGCGCCTTCAGCAGCTCGTTGAAGGCGGCCAGCTCCTTCGTGATCAACCCGTCCAGCGCCGACAGCTGTTCCTTGAGCTGGCCGTCCAGCAACGCCTGCACCTCCACGTGCTGGTCGGTGGGCCGGTAGTCGGATCCCGACAGGCCATTGGCCAGGTAGTTGAGCTTCCCCAGCAGCTTGGAGCCGAAGCGGACGCCGTCCTGTCCACCGCCCGTCAGCCGCAAGTCCACGAGGTTCATCTCCAGGTCGGTGAACTTCTGCAGCAGCGCCTCGGCGGCGCGCTTCACGTCCCCGTCGTCCACCACGCGGGCAATCGCGTCCACCTGCACCCGCACCGCCTCGATGCGATGCACGGCATCCGCGCCGTCGTTCATGTCGCGCGCCACCGCCGCGAGCAGGCGCACCTGCTCGGCGATGTCGCCTTCCGTCCCCCCGGAGTTCGGGTCCTTGCGCACCTCGAGCGGCTGGCGCTGCTCCACCCCTCCCGCCGACAGCGTCACCGTGTAGCGCCCGGGCGGGGCGAGGATGGCGAGCTGCCCGGTCCCGGGGGCCGTGCGCCCATTGGGGCCGGGGATGATGTGCGGGGCGTATATCGGGCTGGTGCGGAGCCGGACTTCCATGGTGGGCTCGTGTCGCAGGTCCCAATAGACGCGGTTGATCCCCGCCGCGTTGCTCCCCGTCAGCGTGCGCACCACCTGGCCCTGCGCGTCGGTCACGGTGAGTTTCACCCCGCCCGCGACGGGCGCCTTGAGGTAATAGTTGATCGAGGCCCCGTATTCGGGATCCTCGCCGCGCGTGGGGTCGTCGTACGTCGTCGACGGGGCGGTGATGGGGCGGAAGCGATACGCCGCGCGCAGCGTGAACAGGTGCGCGCCCTTGGCCAGCACGTCAGGGGTCAGCTGCCGGAGCGGCGTGATGTCGTCCATGATCCAGAAGCCGCGCCCGTATGTCGAGATGACCAGGTCGTTGAAGTGCTCCTGGACCACGATCCCCGACACCGGGGCGTGCGGGAGGTCGTTCTGCAACGGCTGCCAGTTCTCCCCGTCGTCGAACGAGACGTAGATCGCGTTCTCCGTCCCCACGTAGAGCAGCCCGCGGCGTACCGGGTCCTCGGTGATGACCTTGGCGTAGCTCAGCGCGCTCCTCGGGATGCCGGTGGTGATGCTCTTCCAGCTCTTGCCGTAGTCGGTGGTCTTGTAGATGAACGGATCGCGATTGTTCACCTGGTGGAAGTCGACCGTCAGGTACGCCGTCCCCGCGTCGTAGCGCGACGGGGCGATGCTCCGCACCGACCCCCACGGCGGGAGGTTCGGGATGTTCTTCGTGACGTTCGTCCACGTCTTGCCGCCGTCCCTCGTCAGCTGCACGAGGCCGTCGTTGGTCCCGACCCAGATGAGCCCCTGCTCGCGCGGCGACTCGGCGATGCCGTACACCACGCCGGCGTACTCGACGCCGATGTTGTCGGGGGTGAGCCCCCCCGAAGGCCCCATGCGCGATCGGTCGTTCAGCGTGAGGTCGGGGGAGATCACCTCCCAGCTCTGCCCCCCGTTGGTGGTACGGTGCACGTGCTGGCTGCCGACGTAGATCGTGTTGTGATCGTGCGGCGAGATGTGGAACGGCGAGTCCCACACGAAGCGGTACTTCACCCCATCGGCCGGGCCGTTGGACTGCTGCGGCCAGACCTCGACGTTGCGGAACTGGCGGCGGTCTTCCTCGAAGCGGACGACGATCCCGCCGACCATGCCGGAGCCCGACGCGGTCGACCAGATGATCCGGGAGTCGGTGGGGTCCGGGGTCGCCCATCCGCTCTCGCCGCCCCCCACCGAGTGCCACATCCCGCGCGAGATCCCGGCGCCGCGTCCGCCCATGACGCGCGAGTTGGACGGCCCGCGATACGACGGCTCGTCCTGCTTGTTTCCCAGCACGTTGTACGGGATCTCGTTGTCCACCGTCACGTGGTACATCTGCGCGTTGAGCAGGCGCTGGCGGTACCACGTCTTGCCGCGGTTCTGGGTGATGGAGAGCCCCTGGTCGTGGGCGACGATCTGGCGGTTGGCGTTGGTGGGGTCGATCCAGATGTCGTGGTGGTCGCCGCCCGGCGCCAGTCCGCCGCCGAGCACGCGGATCGTGCTCCCGCCATCCAGCGTCTTGGCGTACGACGCGGTCAGGAAGTACGCCTCGTCCGCATCGTCCGGAGCGACGGCCATGCGCGAGTAGTAGTGCGCACGCCCCATCGCGTTGCGGTCGCGGCTGACGAGGGCCCAGTCCTCGCCGCCGTTCTCGGAGCGCCACAGCTGCCCGCTCTCGGTGGGTTGTCCGTTCCAGGGAATGCCGTCGCCGGTCTCGATCAGCGCATAGACGCGATCGGGGTTCGACGGGGCGATGGCGACGGCCACCTTGCCCACCGGTCCCTTGGGGAGCCCATGCCCCGTGAGGCGCGTCCAGGTGGCGCCGCCGTCGCGCGACATGAAGAGCCCGCTCCCCGGCCCGCCGCTGGTCCTCCCCCAGGTGTGGATCTCCAACTGCCACATGCCGGCGAACAGGATGCGCGGATTCCTGGGGTCCATGGCCAGGTCCGAGCACCCGGTGTTCTCGTCGACGAACAGCACGCGTGTCCACGTGGCCCCGCCGTCGGTGGTGCGATACACGCCGCGCTCCGGTTGCGGCCCGTAGGCGTGCCCCAGCGCGCAGACGAGGACCGTGTTCGGGTCGGTGGGGTGGATGATGGTGCGCGGGATGCGCGCCGTCTTCTCGAGCCCCATCAGCGTCCAGGTCTTTCCGGCATCGACCGACTTGTACACGCCCTCGCCGATCGAGATGTGGCTGCGGATCTTCCCCTCGCCCGTCCCGGCCCAGACGACGTTGGGGTCCGACTTCGACACGGCGAGCGAGCCGATGGATTGCACCCGTTGGTCGTCGAAGAGCGGGGTCCAGTTGGTCCCGCCGTCGGACGTCTTCCAGACGCCGCCCGATGCGGCGCCGACGTAATAGGTGAGCGGGTCGCCGGGGATCCCGGCCGCCGAGGTGAAGCGGTTCCCCTCGGGGCCGATCGTGCGCCAATGCAGCTGACGGTAGCTGTCGGTGGCGATGCGCGCGGGAGCCGCCGCGCCCTGGGCCAGGGCGAGCGAGGGGAGGGCAAGGAGGAGCCCGGCGAGGGCGCGGGCGGCGAAGCGGGGAGCGTGTGGCATCACGGCCTCGGGGGTGGCGTGCGCCGGCAGGCACGCGGGGCACGCGCCGCATGAGGTGATGCTCATGAAGGTGCGCCTCGCCCTGCCGGAAGCGGTCGGCAAGATCCTATCCCCGGGGATACGCGGCGTCAAAGCGCCGTGCTGCGACGTGGCCCCGGCGGGAGTATTGCGCCCCCCCGGTCCACCGCCGATCTTCCCCCGCGCTACCGTACCCTCAACGTCCACCCTGCAGCGAGGAGGTGATCCATTGTCTACTGACCCTAGAACGGCGCGGATCGCCAGAGGCTGGTAAGCACGTCCGCACTGGCTGTAAGGCGCACCGCGCCGCGCGGTCACGTAACACGGGGGCTCCGTCGCGTTAGGGCGCGATGGGGCCCCCGAACCGTTTCCCGGGGCGCGCCGGCGACGCGGAGGGGTGTTGGCGCGCCGGCCGTCGTGCGGAAGGGTACTAGCGGGTGCCGGCCAGCGCGCGATACTGCCCGTACATCACGCCGCGCCACCGCACGATCATCCCGAACGCCAGCAGGTAGAACAGCGCCGCCGTCTGCAATGGCGTCACCAGGTGACCAACGTAGTCGTGCAGGGCGAGCCGCAGTGCCAGCAATACGAGAAGGATCGCCATGAACGCGCGCGACCGCTTCACGTAGATCACTCCATCGCGCGGCTCCAGGCGGGTGGAGCGCACCAGCGGCCAGGAGAGCACGAGGGCGCCGAGGAGGAAGGCGCCGATGGCCCACGACCACGGAACGCGCGTCATCGGGACGGCGAACATGGCGAAGCCGGTGCTCATCGCCAGCGGCGGGATCACGATGGCGCGGGGGGTGACCGGCACGCGCGTCTCGCGTACGCGCCACGCCAGGATCGCGATCCCGCCGACGATGGGGCCGACGCGCAGGACGGGACGCAGGATCGGGAGGTACTGGGCGTACAGCTGCTGCAGGCTCACACGTCGGACGATGCTCGGACGGGCGCGGAAGTGCGCCGCGATGCCGAAATGTAGTCGCGCTCCGGCGACCGCGTGTGGAGCCTACGCCACGGCCACAAGGAACGTGAAAAGGGCGCGGCCCGCCGGCCGCGCCTCGTCGTCGTTGCCGGTGGCGACGCCTATCGCTCGCCCGTCGCCCTGGGCGGGAGCGTTCTGAGGAAGGCCCAGACCGCCTTCAGCTCCACGTCGGTCATCGCCCCCATCAGCTTCGGGTCCATCGGCGGACGGATCGCGGTCCCGTCGGGACGCCTCCCGGTGCGCAGGGCGGCGATGAAGCTCGCTTCGTCGTATGCTGTCATCCCCGTCGGCGTGAGATTCCCGGCCGCTGGCCACTCGGGCGGGGCGCCCGCGATCTTGCCGCCCGAGTAGGTGGCGCCGTGGCATCCGATGCACCCGGCCGCCATGTACTTGCCGTACGGCGCATCCGGGGCGGGGACGACTCGCCCGGGGTGCACCGCCTCGTGATCGATTCGCTCGGCGGGATACAGGACGAGTTCTCCCGCCGCGTGCAGCGCGCGCCCGAGCGGACCGACGCGCGTGGTCGGAAGCGAATCGGAGACCGACGGCAAGCTTCGCGTCCACCCGATGATCGCGGCGAGGTCTTCGTCGGCGAAGCCCGTGAACTCGTGCGCCGGCATGACGGTGAGCGGGGTGGAATCGCCGCGCACCCCGTGCCGTACCGCGCGCTCCCAGTCACGATCGGAGAGGGCGCCGCCCTTGCGCCCATTCGTGAGGTTGGTGCTCACGAGGCGCCCGATGGCCGGGTCGTCGACCATGACCCTCCCCCCCATGTTCGGGGCATGGCACTCGTTGCAGCCGCGAATCGTCGCCAGGTGACGGCCGCGCTCGATCGTCGCTGAGTCGGAGACGACGGTGACCGAGTGCTCGGGGACGTCGTACGTCCGGCGTCCGCGGCGTTCGGAGACGCCATACGCGGAGGCGGCGCCGAGGAGCACCAGCACCAGGAGCCCTGCCACGATCCGCCCACCCCACCGAAATATCGTTCGCGCTGCCATTTCGCTCACCTTCGTTGCGGTCGTCTCACCGTGGAGGCCAGCGCGCGACCTCCGCGGCGCCGTGCGAGGAGACTACGACCACACGAAGGGGATGGCTTGGGTCATTTGAACCATTGTCGGTTCGGGGCCCCGCGTCGCCACACGCCCCGCCCCTAGCGACGAGCGTCAGCTCTCCCACCGCTCGCGCCAAACCGATGCACCCGCACGGTCGGCACCCCCATGTCGTCGCGCCAGACCCCGAGCAGTGCGCCGTCGCCGACATCGACGATGTCGAGCGCCACGGGGGCCATGAGCGTGGCGCGCAACGCTCCATCCGGCGCGATCACGTGCCAGCGGACCGAATCGGCGCCCGGGATCGGATACTCGGATGCCCAGAGGTCACCGCCCGCGCCGGCGAGGAGTCGGGCGAGCGGCGGATACTCATCGGGGTACTGCAACGATTCCAGCAGGCTGCGCACGCGTGCGCCGTCCGACCGGCTGCGCTGCGCGTCGACCTGCGCGTCGATGAAGGTTTGCAGCTGTCGACTCGTCACTCGCGCGCGCGGGAGGTCCACGATCGCGGGACGGCGCGGGGTCCCGTCGGCCCGCATTCTTCGGATCTCCACGCGGCGCTCGCCAGCTTCATCTCGCCCGGTACTCACGTGGATACCCGAGGGCCCGACGGCAACGAGTGTGAGCGCGCCAAGCGGGCGCGGCATGTCCTCCCGTCCGGTGAAATAGCGTTCGCTGGCGGGGGAGCGCCCGAACGACTTGAGTCCCGAGCCGGATGTGGGGAGAGCCGTCAGTTCAACCATCGGACGTCGCGGGCCGATCGCCGCGGGCGGTGACGGCGACCGGTTGACAAATACCAACATGCCGCGGCTGTTGCAGTACGCCTCGTATGGAGGAATGCCGATCCCCGCCGCCCGCAGATCGATAGCGCGAACGTATCGACCAGACGGCGCGAATACCGAGACCCTCAAGAGGATCGGATCGTATACGAATGCCGAGTCGCCCCCGCACCGCAACAGGGCGCGGATCGATCGGAACTCCCCCGGGCCATCACCTCGCCGCCCGGCCCGTGCGACGAGTCGCCCACTGGCGTCGAAGTAGCGAAGTTCGAGGGTCTGACCGTCGGCGGCGATGATGCCGCCGTTTGCAAGGCGAAGGGCCCCAGCGACATTTCCAAATCCCGCACTCTCGCCTCGACCGATCGCGACTACCGGATCGGAAAGACGCCACCGCGATTGCGCGGGAGCGGCCCTCCACGCCAGCAGGAGCGGAATCACGACGCATGCGACGAGGCTGGCGCGGCGACAGATCGGCACCGTGGATCCTCCAGTTCGATGTGGGCGTGTGGGGGCGCTTCGGGGCCTCTGGTGTGGCGCGGGCGCGTCGACAGGGGCGACTCGCCCGCGCAGTTCACCTTCAGATGCAGGCCTGGTTGCAGAGGTTGTAATACCACTGCCCATTCGTCCAGCAGTCCACGTTCGGATTGGCGTTCGGACACCCGTCGTCCGTGCACGCGGCGTTCGCCGGCGCCCCCGTCAGCATTGGTGCTCCCGCGAGCAGGAGCCCCGCAAGCACCACCGTCATCAACCCCGCGAATGCGTTT
Source organism: Gemmatimonadetes bacterium SCN 70-22 (assembly GCA_001724275.1). Taxonomy (NCBI): domain Bacteria; kingdom Pseudomonadati; phylum Gemmatimonadota; species Gemmatimonadetes bacterium SCN 70-22. The sequence goes on along the minus strand of MEDZ01000021.1, from coordinate 60,980 downwards.
CGCATGTTGCCTCCAACGTTGCTCGGCCATGCCGGGATTGGCAGGACGCTCTACCCTAGCGTCGACTCGAGGGGGGGGCAAGATATGTATGTCACACGGCGGTGGTTGGGCACGTGGAGCATTCCTTGTAGCTTTCGACGCATGACGACCATCAAACAAGCCGACTTCATCCAGTCGATCGCCGACGCGCTCCAGCACATCTCGTACTACCACCCGCTGGATTACATCCAGGCACTGGCCGACGCGTACGAGCGCGAACAGTCTCCCGCGGCGAAGGATGCCATCGCGCAGATCCTCACGAACTCGCGCATGTGCGCCGAGGGACATCGCCCCATCTGCCAGGACACGGGGATCGTCGTCGTCTTCCTCAAGGTGGGGATGGACGTACGCTGGGACGCGTCGATGTCGGTGCAGGAGATGGTGAACGAGGGGGTGCGCCGCGCCTACCTCGAGCCCACGAACGTCCTGCGTGCCTCGATCGTCGCCGACCCCGCCTTCACGCGCAAGAACACGCGCGACAACACCCCGGCCGTGGTGCACTACGAGCTCGTCCCCGGCGACACCGTCGAGGTCAAGCTCGCCGCCAAGGGGGGCGGGTCGGAGAACAAGACGAAGTTCGCGATGCTCAACCCCAGCGACTCCATCGTCGACTGGGTCCTCAAGACCGTCCCGCAGATGGGCGCCGGGTGGTGCCCCCCGGGGATGCTGGGGATCGGGATCGGCGGCTCGGCCGAGAAGGCGATGGTGATGGCCAAGGAGTCGCTGATGGAGCACATCGACATGGCGCAGCTCAAGGCCCGCGGGCCGCAGAACAAGATCGAGGAGCTGCGCATCGAGCTCTGCGACAAGATCAACGCGTTAGGCATCGGGGCGCAGGGGCTGGGCGGGCTGTCGACCGTGCTCGACGTGAAGATCTTCGACTACCCGACGCACGCCGCGTCGAAGCCGATCGCCATGATTCCCAACTGCGCCGCCACGCGCCACGCGCATTTCACGCTCGACGGCTCCGGCGTCGCGCAACTCCCGATCCCGAAGCTCTCCGACTGGCCGCAGGTCACCTGGAAGCCGGATGCGAACGCGAAGCGCGTGGACCTGGACACGCTGACGCCGGAAGTCGTGGCCACCTGGAAGGCCGGCGACCGCCTCCTGCTCAACGGCAAGCTCCTCACCGGTCGCGACGCGGCGCACAAGCGCATCGCCGACCTCTTCGCCAAGGGAGAGACGCTCCCCGATGGCGTCGACTTCACCAACCGCGTGATCTACTACGTCGGGCCGGTGGATCCGGTGCGCGACGAGGCGGTGGGGCCAGCCGGGCCGACGACGGCGACGCGCATGGACAAGTTCACCGAGATGATGCTCGGGCAGACGGGGCTCATCGCGATGATCGGGAAGGCCGAGCGCGGGCCTGCTGGGCTCGAGGCCATCCGCAAGCACAAGGCGGCCTATCTCATGGCGGTGGGCGGCGCGGCCTACCTCGTGTCCAAGGCCATCCGGTCGTCTCGCGTCGTCGCCTTTGCCGATTTAGGGATGGAGGCGATCTACGAGTTCGAGGTCGAGGAGATGCCGGTGACGGTCGCGGTGGATGCGGCCGGGCACAACGTGCACGAGAGCGGGCCGAAGGAGTGGGAGGAGAAGCTCCGGCGGCTCCCGGTGCTGGCCGGATAGCGTCGCGCAGGGTCACGGGGCCACCCTCGGTGGCCCCGCGGACGCATGCGGTCGCGGGGCGTCGGGCGCGGGCCCGATGTGCCTCTGTCGTGCGTCAGGCGCCCCTCAGGCGCCCCTCAGGCGCCCCTCAGGCGCCCCTCAGGCGCCCCTCAGCGGCTCGCGTCAGCGGCTCGCGTCAGCGCAGCGCCCGCGGGCGCAACTGCGCCGCCACGGGGTAGTGGTCGGAGCCGTAGCGATCTCCCAGCACCGCGTGCGTGGCCGACATCCCGCCCGGGAGCCGGAAGAACAGGTGATCCAGCGTCAGGTCGGGGAGGAACGCCGGCGTGCTGAGGGTGCGCGTCGTGGTCACGGTATCCGCGTGAGGGAACGCCTCGCGCAGGATGCGCACGGCGTCTTCCCGGTGCCCCCGGAACCAGGTGTTGAGGTCGCCGCCCACCACCACGACCGAATCGCCGGTGAAGCGCTCCACCGTGCTCCGCGCCTGCTCCGCGCGCGCCGCACCGAGGCTGCGGTGCACGCGCCCCCACGACGAGCGGAGGTCGAGGTGCAGGTTCACCAGCTGCACCGCGACGGGGTCACCCGCCGCGCTCCGCGTGCGAATGCGCGCGGCCACGGCCACGCGACGCTCGCGCTCCAGTGGGAGCTCGATGGCCTCGAGGTCATCCAGCGGGACGGATGAGAGGATCGCGTTCCCCCGGTCTTCTGCCGGATCGGCGGCTCCCCCGTTGCGCACCGAAGGGACGTAGAACAGGTGCAACCCGTTCCGCCGCGCAACCTCGTCGATGGACTGCCGGCGTCGCCCCTGCACCCCTGGTGCGACGCGCTTCCCGACCTTGCTCCCCGCGACGGGGCGCTCGGGGACGTCGCCCCCGGTGCGAACGGCTTCCTGCACCAGAAGCACGAAGTCCGGACGCGGAGCGCCGTGCACGCGCCCGCGTCGGATGTCGCGAATGAGCGAGTCGATGTCGCCGCCGCCACCCTGCATGTTCCACGAGACGATGGCGAGCTCCTCGAGGGCGACCTCGCGTGCGCCGTCGCTCTCCGGGCGATGCCCCAGCGCCGGCCCGACCGCGTCGCACCAGGAGGCGTGTGCCGTGCTCCACCGGCTGCTCCAGGTGAGCTGGCGTTCCGGGGCGGTCGTGCGGTCGGCTCGGAGCTGCCTACACGGGTGGACTTCGATCACGGGGGCGGCGTCGGGGCGGGAAGGACTCGCGGTCGTGGGCCCCTGGGCGGCCAGGAGGGCGGCGCCGAGCAGGGCGGGCATCGGTGGCAGGCGCAGGGCGCCGCGGGTTCGCGGCGCACTCGGCGGCGAGAACTGCATCGACAATTGTAGCCGGCGCAGGGCGGGGAAGTTCCCGGTGGACCCATGTGGGGCGCCTCATCGTCGAGCCCGCCGCCGTGCGCGTCCTAGGCGCCGACGGCGCGCGTCCTAGGCGCCGACGGCGCGCGGCCTCAGGGCACCGCCTCGAACCCCGCCATGGCGAAGTGCTCGTCGAGAGCGAGGGCGTACCGGAGCTTTCGCGATCGCATGACCTCGAAGCTCACGGCATCGGCCAGGCTCAGGCGCTGATCGCCGAATCGTCGCAGCCATCGGTCGACGGCCGCGCGCTCGATGGTTCGATCGACGAAGACGACCGTGTGGGTGGGATCCTGGTACAGGCTGTCGAGGAATCGGAGCCCCTCGGCGCTCCCCCGGTACCTGGTGAGCAGGATCTGCATTTCGGCGACCACCAGGTTGGTGGTAACCAGCGCCACGCGTCCCTCGATCCATTCACGATAGGCGGCGAACGCTTCCGCGTGTCGTGGCTCCTTCGGGCTCAGCGCCGCGAACCATCCCGACGTGTCGAGAAAGACCCCACTCACGCGCGCTGCTTTCGCTTGGCACGGTAGCTCTCCGCCAGGACTTCGTCGTGTGCCGCCGCCACCCCCGTACGCCATCCCGAGGCGTCGCTGTCGGCGACGAAACGAAGCATCGGACTCCCACTCCCGTGCTGCGTGGCGAAGCCGCGCAGGCCGCGACGCAGGATTTCGGCCTTGGACAGCCCCGTCTCCTCCGCGAGACGGGAGAGCAGCGCGCTGTCGTCGGCTTCCAGATACACCTGGACGGGCTCGCGGACACGCTTCGGAGCTGAATCATGCTGGCTCATGCATGTAACCTCGATGCACTCGTACATGTTGTCAAGTGCATGTGTGCATCGAGCGGGCATACGGACGTGCGCGGACCGTGGTCGCCAGAACGCGCAAAGGCCCGTGCCTTCCGGCACGGGCCTTTGCGGTTGGGACAGCTCCCGAGGAGGGACTCGAACCCCCGACATGGTGATTAACAGTCACCCGCTCTACCACCTGAGCTACTCGGGATCAGGTCGCGAAAAGTAGACACCCCACCGCACCCGGTCAACCCGCGTCGCCCCCCGCTTGGGCATTGCTGCAAATCCCATCGGGCCAATCGCTTACATCCGCCGCAACTGCGCCATGAGCGCCTGCCGGATGTCGCGCAGTTCCTGCACGCCGCGTACCCCGTCGGCATCGCGCTTCAGGAACGAGAGACCGACCTCGTTGCCCGAGAGGAGGAAGTCGGTGAGCGCCACCGTGTAGTATCGCCCGTCGTCCACGGGCGCCCCGCCCACCACAGCACTCCCCGCCGCGTCGAGCGAGGCGCCGGAGACGTGGAGGAAGCCGCCGCTTCCGGCATTCGAACGCCCCGCTTGCAGCACCCGGCGCAACAGGGCGCCGCTGAGTTGCACCCGAACGAGGTTCCCCCCGAAGGGGAGGATCCGGATCACGTCGTATTGCGTGATGGGCCCGGCCGGGACGACGTCGTCGATGCGGATCGACCCGCCATTGAAGATCGCGGCGTCGGCATCGGGGACGTCGGCGCGCATCGCGGCGAGGATGACATCGCTCAGCGAGCCGGAGCGGGTGCGCACGACGCTCTCGCGCCCGTCCAGCGGCGAGCGCAGCTCGGCCACCACGCTCTCGGGGGCGAACCCCTGGCTGCGGTAGCCGGCGTACGCCTTGTCGACCCATCGGTGCACCTCGGCGGCAACGGCGCTGTCGCTGGCCAGGGCATCGGTCACCGGGACGAGCGTGCTCTGCACGCGCGGGTGCCTCCCCGGCGCGCCGGCCTCGACGCGGACCACGGCGACGCTGCGCACGTTGGCGTCACCCTTGATGATGGGGGTGAAGTGCGCCCCGCGCTGCAGGAGGTAGTTCTCGTGTTCGTGCCCGCCGAGGATGAGGTCGATTTCGGGGATGGACTCGGCGGCGCGCTGGTCGTCGGCGATGGCGAGGTGCGTCAGCGCGACGAGCACGTCGACCGAATCGCGGATCATGGCCGCGTGCCGGCGGAGCGAGGGGATCGGCGCGTCGTAGCGCACCCATGGCTGCGGGTTGGCGGGAAGGACCACGCCGACGAAGCCGATCCGGATGGTGCGGCCGCCGGATGCAACGGTCGCGATGGCATGGGGCGACACGCCGGGGAAGGGGCGGCCGGCGCTGTCGGTCACGTTGGAGGCGACGTACCGGAAGCGCGATTCCGCCAGGCGTGCGCGGAAGGCCGCCTCGGGGATGTCGAACTCGTGGTTGCCTAACGTGGCCCAGTCGAGGCCGAGGGCATTGAGGACGGCCACCATCTGCCGCCCGGCGAGGCGTTCGCCGTCGACGCGCGCGGTCCCGAGCGCCGACGGGGAGACGAAGTCTCCGCCGAGGGTCGTGACCACCGGCCCGACCGAGTCGGCCAGTCGCCGGCGCAGGGCGGCCACGCGTGCCAGCCCCCCCGATCGTCCCCCTTCGACGGGGGTGATCTCGTACACGTCGTTGAAGTGCAGGATGGTGAAGGCTGGCGTCGTCGCCGGCGCCATGGCGGGCGCGGGGCGTCCCGCCCCATCGCCCGACGCTGCCCCCCGCGCGCATCCCGCGGCGCTCGCGGCGGCGAGGGCGGCGGCGCAGCTCAGTGCGAGCGCGCGTGCGTAGCGGGGGCTGGTCATGCGTGGGCGGTCTCCATGCGGTGGTGGCGAGCCAATGTACCGGTTGCGGGGCGCGCGGTCGACGCCCGCCGGCGGCGCCCCACGCCCGCCCGCGCGCGGCGGGGTGACGCGGCAGCTAGCGTGCGCGCGGCTTGCGGGCGGCACGCGGCGCCGGGCGTCGTCGCGTCGCCGTCCGAGCGGTGCCGCCGTCGAGCAGCTCGCGGAGGAAGCGCCCCGTGTGCGACCCGTCGGTCGTGGCGATGTCCTCGGGCGTTCCCATGGCGACGATGGTTCCGCCTCCGTCGCCCCCGTCGGGGCCGACGTCGATGACCCAGTCGGCCAGCTTGACGACGTCGAGGTTGTGCTCGATGAGGAGCACGGTATGGCCCGCGTCGACCAGCCGGTCGAGCACCTCGGCCAGCTTGCGCACGTCCTCCAGGTGCAATCCCGTGGTGGGCTCGTCCAGCAGGTAGAGCTTGCGCCCGCCGGCCCGTCCGGCGAGGGCGAGCTCGCGGGCGATCTTGACGCGCTGCGCCTCGCCACCGGACAGCGTGGTCGCCGGCTGGCCCAGGCGCAGGTACCCGAGCCCGACCTGTTGCAGCTGCCAGAGCGCCTGGCCGAGCTTCTCCTCGTACGGGAAGAAGCGGATGGCCTGGTCCACCGTGAGCTGCAAGACGTCGTGGATGCTCTTGCCGTGGAGGGTGACCTCGAGCACCTCCGGCTTGAAGCGGCGGCCGGCGCAGTCCTCGCAGGGGACGAAGACGTCGGCCATGAACACCATCTCCACCTCGAGGTATCCGGCCCCCTCGCACTTGTCGCAGCGTCCCCCCTTCACGTTGAAGGAGAAGGTCGACGCCGAGTACTTCCGCTGCCGGGCGAGCGGGAGCGCGGCGAAGATGCGCCGGATCTCGTCGTACGCCTTGACGTAGGTGACCGGGTTGGAGCGCGGGGAGCGCCCGATGGGGTCCTGGTCGATGAGGACGACGGCGTCGAGCGCCTCGTGGCCGCGCAGCTCGGTGTACGCCCCCACCTTCTCGCCGAGGTGCTGCTTGGCCGAGTGCTCGCCGGTGAGGCGGTACTCGAGGGCGCGATAGAGGACGTCGTGGACCAGGGTGCTCTTCCCCGAACCGGACACCCCGGTCACGCAGGTCAGCGTGCCTAACGGGATGCGGATGTCGACCCCGCGCAGGTTGTGCTCGCGCGCCCCGGTCAGGGTGAGCCAGCGCGGCCCCGCCGCGCGGTGCCGCGCGGGGAGGGGGATGGCGCGAGCCCCGGTGAGGTACTGCCCCGTGAGTGGCGACGCGGCGGCGTCGGCGACCGGCCCGGCGAAGACGACGCGCCCCCCGTGCTCGCCGCTCCCCGGCCCCAGCTCGACCATGTGGTCGGCCGTGCGGATGGCGGCCAGGTCGTGCTCCACCAGGAGCACCGTGTTGCCGCGGTCGCGCAGCCGCGCGAGGAGGGCGAGGAGCCGGTCGAGGTCGCGCGCGTGCAGCCCGATGGACGGCTCGTCCAGGACGTAGAGCGTGTCGACCAGCGATGAGCCCAGGGCGTTGGCGAGCGAGATGCGCTGCGCCTCGCCCCCCGACAGCGTCCGCGTGGCGCGGTGCAGGGTGAGGTAGGTGAGCCCCACGTCGCAGAGGAAGCGCACGCGGTCCCGCGCCTCGCGGAGGATGTGGTCGGCCACCCGCTGCTCGAACGGCGTGAGCGCGAGCGCGTCGAGCCAGGCACGCAGCTGGTCGATCGGGAGGGCCGAGACCTCGGCGATCGTCCGTCCGGCGACCCGCACGTCGAGGGCGGCCGGCTGGAGCTTGCTCCCGTGGCAGGTCCCGCACTCCTTCGCCGACTGGTACTGCCGGAGGAAGACGCGGATGTACTGCTTGTAGCGCTTCTCCTCCAGGTCGCGGAGGAAGGGGAAGATCCCCTTGTAGCCGCGGCCGGTGTGGTGCAGGAGGGCGTGGCGCTGCGCCGGGGCGAGCGCGCTCCACGGCGCGTCGGGGTCGATCCCTTCCTTGCGGCAGAACTCGACGACGGCGCGCCGTTTGGCCTCGTAGCGCGGCATGGTCCACGGGTGGATGGCCCCGTCGCGCACGGAGCGTTCGGCGTTAGGCACGATGAGCGCCTCGTCGTACTCCAGCACGGCGCCGAAGCCGTTGCAGGTGGCGCAGGCCCCGCGCGGGTTGTTGAACGAGAAGAGCTGGGGCGACGGCGCGGGCGCGCGGGTGCCGTCGTTGGGACACTCGAAGCGCTCGGTGAATCGGACGACGCGCGACGGGCGACGGGCGACGGGAGGGCGCGCGGCACCACCGCCGTCTCCCGGCTCCCCAGTCCCGTCTTCCTGCACCACCACCGCACAGTCTCCCTCCCCCTCCCGGAACGCCGTCGCCACCCCTTCCGCGATGCGCCCCCGCTGCTCGGGATGGCTCGCGACCCGATCCACCACGACGAGCAGCTCGCCCACCCTCGTGAGGTCGATCCGCTCGGCCGCGAAGTCGTCCACGTGCAGCGTGCGCCCGTCGGCCACCACGCGCAGGAAGCCCTGGGCGCGCAGGTTCTCCACCACCACGGCGTGCGTCACCTTGCTCGACAGCCGCAACGGGAAGGCGACCAGCATCCGCGTCCCGGCGGGGAGGGCGAGGAGCTGGTCGGTCACGGCGTCCACCGTGTCCGGCGTCATCTCACGCCCGCAGAGGGGGCAGACGGTGCGCCCCACGCGCGCCCAGAGCAGGCGCAGGTAGTCGTAGATCTCGGTCGCCGTCCCCACGGTGGACCGCGACGACTTGGTGGGATTCTTCTGCTCGATCGCCACCGCCGGCGAGATCCCGTCGACGGCATCGACGTCGGGCTTCTCCATCCGTTCGAGGAACTGCCGCGCGTACGACGACAACGACTCGACGTAGCGGCGCTGCCCCTCGGCGTAGATCGTGTCGAAGGCGAGGGACGACTTGCCCGATCCCGACGGCCCGGTCACCACGGTCACGGCGCGCCGCGGGATGGCCACGTCGATCCCCTTGAGATTGTGCTGCCGGGCGCCCCGGATGACGATCGCGTCCTTCACCTTCGGAAAGCTACCAGCCGTCGCACGGCTGGTCGACGCCCCTTCGCCGGGGGCGCCGCCTCGCCGGCGCTCGTCGGTGACGTGGCGCCCGATCGCGCGCGGTGCCTCGCGGGCTCCGCCATCGTCGGCTAGCCTTCTCGTGGCATGTCCAACCACCCCCCCGATCCCACCGAGGAGGAAGTCCTCGGCAAGGCGTACGACGCCCGGCTCGCGCGACGCCTGCTCCGCTACGCGTGGCCGTACCGCGGGGTGATCTTCGCCTCGCTCGCCCTCCTCATGGTGGATGGCGCGCTGCAGCTGGTGGGTCCCCTCCTGACCCGGCACGTGATCGACGTCGCCGTCCCGGCGCGCGACACCACCGACATCGCGCACGCCGCCCTCCTCTTCGCCGCGACCCTCGTCGCCCAGTTCGCCTGCAGCTACGGCGAGACCGTCCTCACCGCGCGCCTCGGGCAGCGCGTGATGCACGACCTCCGGACCCAGCTCTTCGCCCACCTCCAGCGCCTCCCCATCGCCTTCTTCGATCGCAACCCGGTGGGACGCCTCGTCACCCGGGTCACCTCCGACGTGGAGTCGCTCAACGAGCTCTTCACCTCGGGAGTCGTCGCCGGGCTGGGCGATCTCTTCACCCTCCTGGCGATCAGCATCATGATGCTGGTCGTCGACTGGCGCCTCGCCCTGGCCGCCTTCGTCGTCATCCCGCTCGTGCTCGCGGCGTCCAACGTCTTCCGGGTGCGGGTGCGCGAGGCCTACCGCGCCATCCGCACGCGACTGGCACGCATCAACGCCTTCCTGCAGGAACGCCTGTCGGGCGTCCGGGTGGTGCAGCTGTTCGGGCGCGAGGGCGAGGAGGGGCGCCGGTTCGACCGGCTCAACGCCGATCACCTCGACGCACACCTCAAGTCGATCACCGTCTATGCGCTGTACTTCCCGGTCATCGAACTGCTCACGACCGTCGCCATCGCGTCCATTCTCGTGACGGGGGCGTGGCGCGTCGATACCGGGACGATGACCGTGGGGACGGTGGCCGCCTTCCTCCAGCTCGTACGCCGCTTCTTCGAGCCGCTCCAGGACCTCTCGGACAAGTACAACACGCTGCAGCAGGCCATGGCATCGTCCGAGCGCATCTTTCGCCTGCTGGACGAGGAGGTGGACACGACGGCGACGACCGGACGTGCGGGCGACGCCGTGGCGCATGCGCGGGCCGGCACTCCCGTCCCCCATCTCCCGTCTCCCGTCTCCATCGAATTCGACCACGTCTGGTTCGCCTACCCTACGGCGCAGCGCGGCGCCAACGATGCCGCCACGAACGAGCCGCAGTGGGTGCTGCGCGATGTCTCGTTCACCGCTCGTCCCGGGCGGACCCTGGCGATCGTCGGCCACACCGGGGCGGGGAAGACGACGATCATCAACCTCCTCCTGCGGTTCTACGTGCCGCAGCGGGGACACATCCGGGTGAATGGCATCGACGTGCGCGACCTCCCCGTGACCGAGGTGCGGCGCGTCATCGGCTACGTGCAGCAGGACATCTTCCTGTTCGCCGGCGACATCGCCTCGAACATCCGGCTGTCGTCGCCTCGCTCACTCGATGACGTCCGCGCGGCGGCGGCGCGGGTGGGGGCCGATCGCATCGTGGCGCGCCTTCCCGGCGGCTACGCATACGAGTTGGGCGAGCGTGGGAGCTCGGTGAGCGTCGGCGAGCGCCAGCTCCTGTCGTTCGCCCGGGCCATCGCCGCCGACCCTGCCGTCCTCGTCCTCGATGAGGCAACGAGCGCGGTAGACAGCGAGATCGAGGGGGAGATCCAGCGGGCGCTCGCCGAGTTGATGCGTGGGCGGACGACGATCGCCATCGCCCACAGGCTGAGCACCATTCGGGACGCCGACGAGATCCTCGTGATGCATCACGGCGAAGTGCGCGAACGTGGCTCGCACCGCGAGCTGCTGGCACACGGCGGACTGTACGCGCGGCTCTGGCGCCTGCAGCGCGGGGTGGAGAGCGGCGCATGAGCAAGCGCTGCCGCAGCTTGCGGCCCCAGCGGGGGAGACAATAGTTTCCCCCACTTGCACCGGGTACGCCGCCTGCAGGATTTCGGTCGTGCCCCAAGTCCCGCCCCTCACCCCAGCGCATGCCCTATCTCCAGCACAACGACGCGCAGTATCGGCTCGCCAAGGGCGAGACGCGCGTCGGCCGGGGAGCTGGAGCTGACCTCCGCGTTCCTCCCGGGGCCGCGCCGGGTGATGCCGCGGATGTCGCGCTCGTGGCGATCACGATCGGCGAGGCCGGCCATGCATCGCTTCGCGTGGACCAGGGCGAGGCGGGGGTCTTCGTGAACGGGATTCCGGTCGGGCGTGAGCCCGCCCCGCTCCTGCACGGCGATCGCGTGGTCATCGACGGGTGCGAGCTGCGATTCGCCGACGAGGCGCAGGCGGGGACGACGCAGGAGCTCCCCTCCCAAGGGGAGGTGCGGGCGGCGACGCCGAGCGCCGGAATCGGCGAGGCGCGCTCACGCGGCCGCCTCGTGTCGCTGACCGACGGACGCGAGTACGCCGTCCCCGCCGAAGGGCTCACACTGGGGCGGGATGCGGGGTGCGACGTCGTGGTGGCCGCCACCAACGTCTCGCGTCGGCATGCGCGCATCGTGCCGGCGCCCGGTGGCTACGAGTTGGTCGACATCAGCACCAATGGTGTCTTCGTGAACGGGGATCGCGTGCAGGGGTCGCTCGCCTTGGCGCGAGGTGACACCGTGCGCCTCGGCCCGGACGAGTTCCGCTTCTACGCGGATCCCGAGCCGCCGGTCCCGCAGCGATCGCTCACCGAGGTGCCGTCGCTTCAGGCCACGGCCGCGATTCCCGCGGTGAAGCGCCCGGCCGGCGTGTCGGGCGCCACGACGTCCGCCGCGTACTCCCGTGGTGGGGCGGCGACGGTGGCCGTGGCATCGTCCGCGCCGACGCCGGTCGACGCGGACCAGCAATCGCAGGCGCTTGCGCGCGGCAGTGAATCACGTGAAGCTCCGCCTGGGCGCGCGGGCGTATCGGGATGGGTGTGGGGGGCGCTCGTGGCACTCGGTGCGGTAATCATCTACCTCGTCCTGCAGGGTCGCTAGTGGAGCTGACCGTTGCCGCCCGCAGCGATGTGGGCATGATTCGATCGGGAAACGAAGACGCCTTCTTCGCCCACGCCACGCGTGAGAAGGGGGTCTTCATCGTCGCCGACGGGATGGGCGGGCACGCGGCCGGCGAAGTGGCGTCGGAGATGGCGGTCCAGATCGTCTCGCGCGAGTTGCAGGAACTCAACGAGGCCTACGGCGAGGCGGCGCGCCTCCGGATCGCGGAGTCGCTGCGCATCGCCAACCGCGCCATCTACGACCGCACCATCCAGGAAGCGGACAAGCAGGGGATGGGGACGACCGCCTCGGTCCTCGTCGTGGCGGGGTCGCGCTACCTCATCGGACAGGTCGGGGACTCTCGGGTGTACCTCCTGCGCGACGGCGCCCTCCGCCAGCTGACCAAGGACCACTCCTACGTCCAGGAGCAGGTCGACGCCGGCTTCCTCACCCCCGAGCAGGCACGCTACCACCCCTACAGCAACGTGATCACCCGCTGTGTCGGGGCGAGCGACGTGGTCGAGCCCGACACCTATTCGGGCGAGCTCAAGACGGGTGACGTCTTCCTCGTCGCCTCGGACGGCCTGACGGGGATGGTCGACGACCGCCGGCTGCAACAGCTCCTGCTCTCGCGGGCCTCGGCCGGGCGCGTGGTCGACGCGCTCATCGCGGAGGCCAACTACCGGGGGGGGTTGGACAACATCACCGCCATCGTCGTGCAGGTGATGCAGCTCGACACCACCTCCGATACGCCGACGGCCGAAGGGCCCGCGCACGGCGGGTAATGGCGATGGCCGACGACGAGACGGTTGCCGCGATCGCGGCGCTGTACCTGGGGAACATCCTCTACGCCCTGGAGGCGTGCGCCCTGGGCTTCGAGCAGCAGGGACAGGAGGAGCACGCCGCGTTCTACCGCGGCATCGCGCGCAAGCTCGCCGAGGCGCGCGGACGCGAGAAGGGGTGAGATCGCCCCGCGCCCCGGCGCGGGGGACGCCGGCGAGGCGTGGCGTTCGTCAGCCGGCTCGCACGACTTCCATGACCCGCTCTGCCCCAAGCTCGACCGGGCGCGCCGTGAAGACCCGCAGCCAGCGCGCCGTGCGGTAGAGCTGGTCGGAGAGCTGCGTGAGGTTGAGGGCCCCCCTGAGGCCGGCGCTCGTCAGCTGCATCACCTCGCCGTTGCGCCGCACCACGGGGATGTCGAGCCCCAGCATCTGCGTCTTCTCGGGGTAGTCGAGGAGGACCTCGCCGGGGGCGAGGCCGCACTCCACCGCCAGGGCGTTCTCGACGGCGACCGCGCGCGCGCGGTTGGAGGCGATCCACTCTCCCTCGTCCTCCTCCAGGTCGGCGGCCGGGCACTCGAACGCGCGCTTGAAGAGCCGGCGGTTGCGCAGCGCATCGAGCATGGGCGAGGGCGCGCGCGTCTCCAGCGTGTGCAGCAGCGCCTCGTCGGTCAGGCGCCCGAGTTCGCGCACGTCGAGTACCCCCCGCTCGAGCGCCATGTCGACCATGCGCTTGTACATCGCCGTCGCGCTGCGCACGGCGTGGTGCCAGTACACGTTGCGATACATCTGGTACTTGGCGAAGAGGAGCGACTCGAGCGCCGAGAGCCCCTTCTCCAGGACGCCGATGCGACGGGCGCCCGTGTCCGGATCGGGGATGACGGTCAGGGCGTTGATGAGCCGGTCGGCATCGATGGCGCCATACGGGACGCCGCACATGAGGGTGTCGCGCCGGAGATACTCGATCTTGTCGAGGTCGAGCGACCCGGAGACGAGCCCTTGCAGCGGGGAGCGCGACGTGCCGCGAATGAGCGCCAGCACGCGCTCGGGGGCGTCGGGGGCCAGCTCCGCCAGCACGCCGGCCACCTCGCCGGTGGTGATGAGCGGGCGTGCGACCTCCTCGTGATGGGGGGCCCCGATTTCCTCGAGGGCGTGCGAGTACGGGTAGTGTCCCACATCGTGCAGGAGCGCGGCGGCGCGCACGATGGCCCCCTCGCGCGGATCGATCCCTGCCAGGGCGCCGCGCTCGTCCAGCAGGCGCAACGTGATGCCCGCGAGGTGGTAGGCGCCCAGCGCGTGCTCGAAGCGCGCGTGCGTGGCACCGGGATAGACGAGGTACGCCCACCCCAGCTGCCGCACGTAGCGCAGGCGCTGGAAGACGCGCGTGTCGACCAGCCGCTGGGCGAACGGGTCGACGCGGATGTTGTTCCAGAGGGGGTCGCGAATGATCACGGGACCACAGAAACGAGAAGACGAGAAGACGAGAAGACGAGAAGATGGCGAAACGGCCGCCCTGCGCCAGCATCATGCTGTTGCAGGGCGGCCGGATGGCGCGGGTGAGTCGTTCCGGGACGTCGGCAACGCGGATGCCGACGCGCGCGTCGTGTCGCTAGCCCTTGGGTCCCGCGGCGACGATCGCCGGGGCGACCGCCCCGAACTTCTCGAAGTTCTTCCGGAACATCTCCGCCAGCTTCTTCGCCTGGGCGTCGTAGGCGGCGCCCTCGCCCCACGTCCGGCGCGGGTCCAGGACCTCGGACGGGACGTTAGGCACCTTGGCCGGGATCGACAGCCCGAAGATGGGGTCGGGGGAGAAGGGGATGCCCTCGAGCGCGTCGTCGAGGAGGGCGCGGACCATCGCGCGCGTGTAGGCGAGCTTCATCCGCGAGCCCACGCCGTAGGGGCCGCCGCTCCAACCGGTGTTCACGAGCCAGACGCGCGACCCGTGCTCGTCGATCAGCTGGCCGAGCATCTCGGCGTACTTGGAGGCGTGCCACACCAGGAAGACCGCGCCGAAGCACGAGGAGAACGTCGCCTGCGGCTCGGTGACGCCGCGCTCCGTCCCCGCCACCTTGGCGGTGTAGCCGCTCATGAAGTAGTACATCGCCTGCTCGCGCGTCAGGCGCGCGATGGGCGGGAGGACGCCGAAGGCGTCGGCGGTCAGGAAGACAATGTTCTTCGGGTGCCCGCCGCGTCCCGAGGGGACGTGATTGCGGATGTAGTGCAGCGGGTACGAGGCGCGCGTGTTCTCGGTGATCGTCTGCTCCTCGAAGCGCACCTTGCGCGTGGCCGGGTCGAGGACGACGTTCTCGAGGATCGTCCCGAACATCTGCGTGGTGGCATAGATGTCGGGCTCCTGCTCCGGCGACAGGTTGATCACCTTGGCGTAGCACCCGCCCTCGTAGTTGAAGACGCCCTCGTCCGACCAGCCGTGCTCGTCGTCGCCGATGAGCCCGCGCTCCGGGTCGGCCGAGAGCGTCGTCTTCCCCGTACCCGACAGGCCGAAGAAGAGGGCGGTGTCACCCTTGGGGCCGATGTTCGCCGAGCAGTGCATGGAGAGGACCCCCTGCTTCGGCATCAGGTAGTTCATCACCGTGAACATCGCCTTCTTGAGCTCGCCGGCGTAGCGCGTCCCCCCGATGAGGATCATGCGCTTGGCCAGGTGCAAGACGATGAAGGTTCCGCTGCGCGTTCCGTGCTTCTCGGGCGTGGCGTGGAACTCGGGGGCGTGCAGGACGGTGAAGTTGGGGGCGAAGCTCGCCAGTTCGTCCGCTGCCGGGCGGATGAACATGTTCCGCACGAAGTGGGCGTGCCAGGCGTTAGGCGTGACGTAGCGGACGCTGAGCCGGTGCCGGGGATCGGCGCCGCAGAAGAGGTCCTGGACGAACACGTCGTCCAGCGCATCGAGGTACGCCCGCACCTCTGCCAGGAGGAGCTCGAAGTGCTCCTCCGAGATCGGCTGGTTCACCTTCCCCCAGTCGACGTCCCCGGCGGTGGAGGGTTCCTTCACCACGAACTTGTCGTTGGGCGACCGCCCGGTGTGCGGCGCGGTGATGGCGACGAACGGGCCCATGTCGGCCAGCGTCCCTTCGTGGCGCGCGATCGCCTCCTGCACCAGCATCGGGGAGATGAGGTTCCAGTGGATCGTCCCCTTCGGATTGAGCCCCTGGCCCGCGAGGGCATTCTGGGGGGAAGTCGTGATGGCCATGAGAAGTCGGGAAATGGGCACGCCGCGGCCGGGAGCGCCGGGCGTGGCCCTGGTAGGTGGAGTATGACGATCAGAGGAAGGAAAACGCGCGTGCCCCGCCCGGGGGTTGCAGATCCCGTGACGACGAGCGTCCGCGCTCCTGCGCGTCCATGACCGCGACGGCGGCCATGTTCACGATGTCGGGAACGTCCGCCCCCTGCTCCAGGATATGAACAGGGTGGGCCATGCCGACCAGGATCGGACCAATGGCGGTCGCACCGCCCAGGTCCCGTAACAACTTGTACGCAATGTTCCCCGCACTCAAGTTGGGGAAGATCAACACGTTGGCCGATTCCTTGAGAGTGCTGAACGGGAACGACTCGGCGAGGATGGCTTCGTCCACCGCGGTATCGGCCTGCATCTCGCCGTCCACCATGAGCGACGGATCGCGTTGGCGAACGAGCGCCACGGCCTGGGCCACCCGCGAGGCCTCGGGGTGGCGTACCGAGCCAAAGTTGGAGAACGACAACATGGCCACCTTCGGCGTCTGCCCGAAGGCCCGCACGATGCGGGCGGCGGCGTAGGCGATCTGCGCCAGCTGCTCCGATGTCGGCTCGATGTTGACGGTCGTGTCACCGCAGAAGATGACGTGCTTCTCGAAGACAAGCATGTACATCCCGGCGACCAGCCCCGCCTTGGGATTGGCCCCGATCACCTCCAGGGCGGGGCGGAGCGCCTCCGGGTAGGTGGTCGTCATCCCGGTCAGGAGCGCATCGGCGTCGCCCTTGGCGACCATGACGTTCCCGAAATAGTTGCCATTGACGACGCGACGGTGCGCCTCCGCCAGCGACAATCCCTTGCGCTGCCGCCGCTCCCAGAGGTGCACGGCGTAGCTCTCCAGTCGCGGGGAGCGTGCCGGATCCTCGATCTGGATGTCGGAGATGTCGATGCCGTCCTGCTGCGCCTTGCGCCGAATGGTCTCCTCGTTGCCGAGCAGGATGGGCTGGGCGATTCCCTCGTCCACGAGAAGGCGGGCGGCCCGAATCATCTTGCGCGCCTCGCCCTCGGGGAGGGCGATCCGCTTGGGGTCGCGAAGGGCACGGTTGATGATCCCGCGCATGATCCCCTTGGCGCGGCCGAGGCGGGCCTCCAGCTGCTGGCGGTACTCCTCGACCTCGATGAACTCCTGGGCGACTCCGCTGGCCACGGCTGCCCACGCCACCGCCGGCGCCACCCACAGCAGGGCCCGCGGGTCGAAGGGGAAGGGGATCAGGTACTCGCGCCCGAACTTCACCTTGCTGAGTCCGTACAGCGCCGACACCGACTCCGGCACGTCTTCCTTGGCGAGGGCGGCGAGGGCGCGGGTGGCGGCCATCTTCATCTCCTCGTTGACCTCGGTCGCTCGCGCGTCGAGCGCCCCACGGAAGATGAAGGGGAAGCCCAGGACGTTGTTGACCTGGTTCGGGTAGTCCGAACGTCCGGTGGCGACGATCGCGTCGTCGCGAACCGCCTTGACTTCCTCGGGGAGGATCTCCGGGACGGGGTTGGCGAGGGCGAAGATGATGGGGTTGGGGCCCATGACCGCCACCATGTCCTGGGTCATGGCCCCAGCCGCCGATAGCCCCACGAAGACATCGGCCCCGGCCAGCGCCTCCTTGAGGGTGCGGGCGCTGGTGTCGTTGGCGAAACGCGCCTTGTACGGATCCATGTGCTCGGGGCGCCCCTTCCAGATCACGCCGGCCTTGTCGCACATGGTGATGTTCTCGCGCCGGACTCCGAGCCGGACGTAGTGCGAGGCGGTCGCGATGGCCGACGCGCCCGCCCCCGAAAAGACGACCCGGATCTGCGAGATGTCCTTCTCCACGACCTCGACGGCGTTGAGGAGCGCGGCGCCGGAGATGATCGCCGTCCCGTGCTGGTCGTCGTGGAAGACGGGGATCTTCATCGTCTTCCGCAGCGTCTCCTCGATGTAGAAGCAGTCGGGCGCCTTGATGTCCTCGAGGTTGATCCCTCCCACGGTCGGCTCGAGGAGCTGGCAGAAGCGGATCACGTCGTCGGCGTTCTCCGACCCGACCTCGAGGTCGAAGACGTCGATGTCGGCGAACTGCTTGAACAGGTTGCCCTTGCCCTCCATGACCGGCTTCCCCGCGAGCGCGCCGATGTTCCCGAGCCCGAGGACCGCGGTGCCGTTGGTCACGACGGCGACCAGGTTCCCCCGCGCCGTGTAGCGGTAGGCGTCGTTGGGGTTCTTCTGGATCTCCAGGCAGGGTTCCGCGACCCCGGGCGAGTAGGCCAGGGAAAGGTCGCGCTGGTTGTTCAGGGGCTTGGTCGGAACGACCGCGATCTTCCCCGGTTTGGGAAGGGCGTGATAGTCGAGGGCGTCGATGCGTTTCATGCCCGTAATCTACCGGGGGGAATGGTGATGCAAGATGGGCATCCCCCACCCTGCGTGAGGGTGAAATCCCGGTGCCCGCGAAGGGAAGGGGGAGCGCGGGCATTCATCGGTCGTTAAGGGGATCGCGCTAGATCTCCGGGACGCGACCGACGAACCACCAGCGGAGGGATGGTATGTGGGTGAACTCCTCGCACGGACGCAGGGCGCCGACCGGAGCGCTGGGCGCCATGGCGCTCGCCGCGGCCCTTGCGATTCCCTCCCTGGCAGGAGGGCAGGAGCGGGTCGCCTCGCCATTCGTGATGGGGCCGCCCGGCGAGCTCCCCTCCCGCGCGGTGGTCGTGGCCGCGCCGGGCGACACCACGCGCCGGCGCCCGGCGGCGATCGAGTACAGCGACTGGTACGGGCGTAGGCTGCGCATCCACCAGCTGGCATCGTGGACGATGCTCCCGATCTTCGTCGCGCAGTACGCAGCGGGGCAGCAGCTGCTGGACAAGGGGCGTGACGGCGCCCCGAAGTGGGCGCGCGACTGGCACCCGGCGCTCGCCGGCGCCACGGGGGTCCTGTTCGGCGTGAACACGCTCACGGGGGGGTGGAACTGGTGGGACTCACGTCGGGACCCGACTGCCCGTCGCTGGCGCACGGCCCACGCCGTCCTGATGCTCGCCGCCGATGCGGGATTCGCGATCACCCCGGCCTTCGCCGAGGACGAGGGGGGGAGCGACCGCTCACGCCTGCAGACGCACAAGTCGCTGGCCCTCACCTCGATGGGGATCGCGGCCGCGGGGTGGCTGATGATGCTGCCGCCATTCCGCCGCGAGTGAGCGCGATGTCCATCGTGGCCCATCTCGCCGCCGCTGCACAGCCGTGGGCAGACCTGTACAACCACAGCACCGTGTTGCAGTCGTTCGTGATGTTCGCGCACCTGGGGGGGGTGCTGCTCAGCGGCGGTGGTGCGGTGACGACCGATCGTGCCACCCTGGCCGCGGCGCGCCGCGAGCCCGGGGAGCGCGCGCACGCGCTGCAAGGGCTGCGCGCCTCGCACCGCGCGATCCTCCTGGGATTGGGCGTAGTCGTCGCCAGCGGGATCCTCCTCCTGGCCGCCGACGTGGAGACGCTGCTGGGGACGCCGGTGTTCTGGGTGAAGATGGGGCTGCTGGTTGCGCTGCTCGCCAACGGCGCCCTCATCACGCGCGCCGAACGCCCGATTCCCGCGCCGCCTGGCCCCGAGGGCGAGCGGCGGCAGTGGAAGCGACTCGCCGGCCTTTCGTACGCCAGCCTGGCGCTGTGGTTCGCGCTGGTGCTGTCGAGCACGTTCCTCGTGACCGCTGCCTGATGGGGGAGATCATGTACCGCATGGAACCAGAAGGCACACCAGCTGCCGAGCCGCCCGGTGCCGAGGCCTGCGGCGGGTGTGACCTGCGCGCCAGCCGTCGCGCCTTCCTTGGCGGGATGGCGGCGGCGCTGGCCGCGCTGGCCGCGCTGGCCGTGGACGGCCTCCTCCCCCGCGACGCGATGGCGCTCCCGGCGGCCGTGGTGCGCGGGGTTGCGGCTGGCGGACAGGAGGTGGCGTATCCCGTCCCGGCAACCGACGGCGTCTCGATCGACAAGCAGGCGGGGGTCATCATCGCCCGCCATGCGGGGATGCTGTACGCCTTCGCCCTCAGCTGCCCGCACCAGAACACGGCCCTTCGCTGGAACCCGACGGCCGGGCGCTTCCAGTGTCCGCGCCACAAGTCGCAGTACCAACCCGATGGCGTCTTCATTTCGGGGCGTGCCACACGGGCGATGGACCGCTTCGCGGTGCGACGCGAGGGAGACCGCCTGCTCGTGAACCTCGACGCGCTCTTCGAGCAGGATGCCGATCCTGCAGGGTGGGGAGGCGCCAAGGTCCCTGCCTGAGCGGGGCGGGGACGAGGCGGGTTCCCGCCTGCGTGAGGCGCGAAGACGACGAGGGGGCGCCAGCCAGGCCGGCCGGCGCCCCGTTGTTGCGTCTGGCGGACGACGCCGCGCTACTTGACCGCCGGGAGGGGGTAGGCCTTCTGCAGTGCCGCCACGTAATCGCCGAACAGCGCCCTGGTGGTCGCGAACTCCTCCTTCACCTTGGCGCGGAACTCGGCGTCGGTGGCGAAGTCGGTGAGGAGCGCCGCCATGGCCATGGCATCGATGCGGAAGCCGGCATGTCCCACCTCGCCCAGGGCGTCGGCCTCCATTTCGTACGTGTGGAAGCCGCCGGTCGAGGTGAATGCGGAGAAGCCGGCGCCGGGAATGTCGCGAGAGACGGAGCCGGTCTCCTCGTAGCCCTGCGGCTTCTGGGGCTCGGTCAGCACGCGGGTCGCGCCGTACTTCCTGAGGTACGCGAAGGCGACCTCGTTCAGCGCCGCAACCGAGATCCCGTCGCGCATGGCGCCGTAGTTCTCGATGGTCACCCTCGTCCCGGTCGCGAGCGCGGCGCCGCGCGCCGCGTTGTCGACCAGCTCACGGACCTGTGCCAGGTACACCTCGTCCGGGTAGCGGATGTAGAAGTCGGCCACCGCGCGGTCGGGGACGACGTTGGGGGCCTTCCCCCCCTCGGTGATGATCCCCTGGATGCGCGTCTCGGGACGCATGTTCTTGCGCAGCCCGTCGATGGCCTGGAAGAGGTGGATGACGGCGGTCAGCGCGTCGCGCCCCTCCCAGGCGGTCATCTGGTGCGCCGGCGCGCCGGAGAAGACGTAGCGCACCCCGTCGATGTTGAGGCAGCAGGTGCCGAAGCCGGGCGCGGGACGTTGCGTGTTGGTCGACGAGTGCGAGCGGACGATGACGTCGGCGCCGTTGAAGACCCCGCCCTGGTGCATCACGCTCTTCGAGGGCGGGGGCATCATCTCCTCGGCTGGCGTGCCGTACACGGTGACGGTCCCCGGCGTCTTGCTGCTGGTCAGGAACTCCGCCACGGCGACCGCGGCGGCCAGGCCCACGGGCCCCTGCGCGGAGTGCTGGTCGCCGTGATAGTCCCGCAGCGTCCCGCGCAGCGCGTCGTACTCGACGATGACGCCGAGGTTGGGGCCGGGCGTCCCCTTGGTGTAGCGGGCGACGAACGCCGTCGAGAGCCCCGCCACCCCCGTCTCCACCGCGAAGCCGTGCCTGGTGAGGTAGTCGGTGAGGAGCTTCACCGAACGCTCCTCCTTGAAGCCGACCTCGGGATGCCGGGTGATGTCGTCGGCCATCGCCTGGAGCTCGGTCTCCCAGAGGGCCCGGGCCCGGGCGACGACGGCGTCGCGCCGCGCGTTCCCGGCGGTGGTCAGTCGGGTCGCCAGCGCGGCCGCGCCGATGCGCTGCTGCAGCTCACCCTGTCGCTTCACGACATCGACGGCGGCGGCGCGCTGGGTCGGGGTCTCCTGGGCGTGGAGACCGCTCGGCGCGGCCAGGGCGAGGAGCACGCACGCGCCGAGGAGGCGCGAGGACGAGCGAGGAGCAGACGGGAGGGGCACGGGGGGTGGGGGTGATGGAAGGGGTGAGGGCGCCGAGTAGCGTTAGGTGGCGTCAGGTGGCGTTAGGTGGTATTAGGTGGCGTTAGGAGATGTCAGGCGACGCCAGGGAGCGTCAAGGGACACGCGCCGCATCGAGGGCGTCGACCTTGTCGACGCGCCGCGCGTGGCGCCCCCCGGCGAACGGCGTGTCGAGGAAGGTGCGCACGATGTCGAGCGCGAGGCGCGCGCCGATCAGCGTCCCGCCTAACGTGAGCACGTTGGCGTTGTTGTGCTCGCGGGCGTTCGACGCGGTGGTGACGTCGTGGCACATGGCCGCGCGCGCCCCGGGGACCTTGTTCGCCGCCATGCAGCTCCCGATCCCGGCACCGTCGACCATGATCCCGACGTCGGCCGCCCCGGATGCGACGGCGCGCGCCACGGCCACGGCGAAGTCGGGATAGTCGACGGCATCGGTTCCGAAGGTGCCGACGTCGTGCACCGCCGCGCCGCGCTCGCGCAGGTACGCGAGGATCGCGTCCTTCATGGCGACGCCGCCGTGGTCGGCGCCGATCGCCACGCGGGTGGCGGCGGCGGTCGGAGGGGGACGACGCTCGGGGGAGCGCGCCGCGGTCACGGATGGGCGCGCCGGGGCCGGCGTCGACGTCCCCGGCGAGGCGGCTGCGGTCGACAGGACGACACCGAGTCTGCTGGCTGCGTCTCGCGCGGCCGGTGTGACGAGCGCGCCGTCGGCGGCAATCGATGCCTGGTGCTCGCGGTGCGCACGCACGACGTCTCGTTCGGTGATCAGCCGGCGACGGGGCATGCGACCAGGTAGTGAAGTGGGGGAGTTTCGGGGGGCACGGGCGGGGCTAGCGCGGGGCAAGGGCGGGGACGCGCGCGCGGCGCCGGAAGATCGGCGTGGCTTCGTCGCGCACGCGGAAACATGATGCGTCGTTGCTGGCATGCGCGAGAGGGAGGCGACGCTCCTCGCGCGCGAACTCGCCGCGGGTTCTGTGCCCGGCGCCCTTCGCGATGCCTCCGCGGCGCCCATACGCACGCCTCGCCGTTTCTCGGCGCCTCCCAGTGGCCTTCAGCGCCCTTCAGCGCCCTTCAGCGCCCTTCCGTGCCCCTCCGTGCCCCTCCGTGCCCCTTCGTGCCCCTTCGTGCCCCTCCGTGCCCCTCCGTGCCCCTCCGTGCCCCTCCGTACCCCTCCCATATGCCCTGACCGCCCCCCCTCAGGCACTTCCTCGTTGCAGGTGCTTCACGCTCCACGCCACGGCGACGAGGAACCCCGAGACGGCGATGATCGCCGGACCGGTCGGCAAGTCGAACGGAATGGAACCGGCGAAGCCGACGAGCGCGGCGAGGAGGGCCGACGCGATCGACACGACGAACGTCCCCCGCATGCTCCGCGAGACGAGGAGGCCGGTCACCGCGGGCAGGACGAGAAAGTTGAAGACCAGCATCACCCCCGCGAACTGCATGGCGAAGGCAATGACCACGCCGAGCGTGAGGTAGAGCGCCAGGTCCCAGCGCCGCACGCGATAGCCGAGCGTGCGCGCGGTTTCGCGGTCGAAGGAGACGAAGAGGAACTCCTTGTAGAACACGGCGTGTGCGACGAGGACGGGGAGCGACGCACTCAGGAGGAGGAGCGTGTCGTGCCGGGTGATGCCGAGGATGTTCCCCTGCAGGAAGATGTCGTGTGCCTCGCCCGACTTGGCCTTGGCGATGAACAGGATCCCTGCCGCCGCCGCCACGGCGTAGGCGACGCCGATCCCCGCGTCTGGCGGGATGTCGCCGCGGTCGGGGGTGGCGAAGAAGGCGACGCCGCCGAGGGTGATCAGGAGCGATACCGCGAGCGGGTGCCCGGTGAGGCCGTGCGCCACCCCGAGCCCCGCCAGCCACAAGGCGATCGCGATACCCGCCGAGGAGATCTGCGCCAGCGCAGCCCCCACGAAGACGATGCGGCGCAGGACGACGTAGACCCCGATCACGGCGCATGCCAGCGCGATGACCAGTGTTCCGTAGAGCGACTCGCGGAACAGGAGGACGGCGTCAAGCATCGGGCCTCCCGACGGGGTGCTGTCCGGTCACCTGGAAGGCGCCGCTGTACGGGACGCGCTTGGCGAGGACGACGCGATGGCCATCGAAGCTCTCGACCTCCACGTCGATGCCGTACATCTGGCGCAGCGTCTCCTCGGAGAGGATCTCGTCGACCCGGCCGATGCGGAAGCCGCCCCCCACCACGAGGGCGATGCGCTCGACATAGTTGGCCACTTCGTTGAGCGCGTGGCTCACCATCAGCACGGTGAGGCCGCTCCGCTCGTGCAGGTCGCGCACGAGCCCCAGGATCTGCGTCGTGGAGACGAGGTCCATCCCGTTGGTCGGCTCGTCGAGCACCAGGACGTTGGGCTCGCCCACGAGGGCGCGCGCGATGAGGGTTCGTTGCTTCTGCCCGCCCGACAGCGCGGTCAGCCGCCGCTCGGCGAGGTCGCCGATGCCGACCTGCTCGAGCGCGCGCAGGGCTCGCTGCCTGTCGTCGCGCCCCGGCCGTCGCCCCAGGCCGATGCGGTCGTAACGTCCCATCAGGACCACGTCGATCACTCGCAGCGGAAAGTGCGAGCTGACCTGCTCTCGCTGCGGGACATAGCCGAATCGGAGGCCGGGAGCCCGCCGCACGGTCCCGGCGATGGGGGTGAGCGTCCCCAGCAGCGCGCGGAGCACCGTCGTCTTCCCGGCGCCGTTGGGACCGACAAAGCCGAGGAAGTCGCCCTCCGCGATGCTGAAGTTCAGGTTGGCCAGGACGATCCGGCGGCCATAGCCTAACGTCACCCCCTCGAACAGGACGAGGTCGCTCATCGCACGGCGGCCGCGATCTGCTGCACGTCGTGGCGGATGACCGAGACGTAGTCGTCGAGCCCCTTGGCGCCGCCCACCGAGGTGGGGAGGATGAGGACCTTGGCCCCCGTCTTCGAGGCCACGAAGTCGGCCGTCTTCCGGTCGTAGAAGGGCTCCATGACGATCACGCGCGCCCCGGTCTGCTTCATGGTCTGGATGAGCCCCGCCAGGTGCGAGGGCGAGGGAGGGACGCCGGGCTTCGGTTCCATGAAGCCGACGATGGTCATTCCCGTGTACCCGGCGAAGTAGCGCCAGCTGGTGTGCCAGGCCACCACCGGCTTTCCCTTGATGGCGGCGAGGTCGCCCGCCCAGCCGCGTTCGGCCGCCGCCAGCCGCTCCTCGAAGGCCCGTTCATTCGCGGAGAAGCGCGGGGCGTCGGCGGGGGCGAGCTCGGAGAACTTGTCACGAAAGAGACGCGCGATCCGGCGCCCGTTCTCCGGATCGAGCCAGTAGTGCGGGTTCCCCAGCGGGTGCACGTCGCCCTGCGAACGATCCACGTTGCCGCGGGCGACGTCGAGCACGGGGATGACGCGCGACACGTCCAGGTAGCCGTTCCCCCCCATGCGGATGCGCGGGTTGCGCGCCCCGTCCAGCAGGAGCGGCATCCACCCGATCTCGAGGTCGAGTCCCACGAAGGCCCAGACGTCGGCCTTTTGCAGCTGGAGCACGAAGCTCGGCTTGGCCTCGATGAAGTGCGGGTCCTGGTACCCCTCGCCGATGTGGGCCGCCACGATGCGGTCGCCGCCCACGGCGCGGGCAATGTCGTAGAGGTCGGTGGTGCTGGTGACGACGCGGAGCTGCGCCTCCGCCGCCCGCGCGGGGACGAGGGAGGTGGCGAGCGCCATCGCAAGGATCAGGTGCAACGAGGCGGTGCGGGTCATCGGAAGCGACGAGGATGGCTCAGAAGGGATGCGGCTTGTGCGGGCCAAGGGCGAAGGTGGCCTGCAGGATGACGCGCGTCGTCCGGGCGTTGCCCGAAGGCGGGGCGACGCGCTCGACCCCGGCGAGGAGCTTCGAGAACTCGCTGGGGTAGAACTGGAGGTAACCCGAGGCGGCCCGTGTCGTTCCCCCGCCGTAGGCAGGGTCCTGCAGCGCGTCGATGCGCGCCCCGAGGTAGCCGCGCCGCGACAGCTGCCATCGCGCGAACGCGTACCCGCCCGTGAAGTCCCGGGTCGGCCCGTCGTACGTGACGGGCCCGCTGGCGGCCGGCAATGACGGCGAGCGCTCGTTGAGCTGTCGGAGCAGCTCGCCCTGCAGGATGAACGACCGGTACAACCCCTGTTGCAGCGGCCGCCACCGGAAGGTGACGTCGCCCCCAACGACCGATTGCCGGGCGAGCGTCGCGTTGACGCCCGCGGCGCCGGTCACGGGCTGCTCCCGGCGCCCGGTCACCGCCGATGCGGAGAGCTCGACGTTGGCGGCCTGCGACAGGTCCCAGTAGTTCCGCAGGCGGGCCGAATACCCCATGCCTGCCAGGCGCCGGTTCGGCTGCTCCGTCGCCTGCAACCCCTCGGGCGCCTCACCGAAGCGATCCATCGCCGTCAGGATCACCTCCTGGTAGAACCCGAACGGTGAAAAGATCCGGCTGGCGTACAGCCCCGTTCCCTTGAGTCCCTCGGGGCCCAGGAATCGTTGAAGCACCCACGGATACTCGAAGGTGTGCAGGTCGTGCCGGTGCGTCGTGTTCGCCTTGCCGACCGGAAGCAGGAGCCGGCCCGCGCGAAGCTCCAATCCCCACGGAAGCGACGTGGCCGTGAGATACGCCTGCTCGATCGACGCGCCTTCGGCGTCGGAGAAGCCGAAGTAGATGTCGCCGCGGAAGAACGGATCCACCGCCGCCTGGATCGCCACCTCCACCTCGCGAATCCCGAGGCGACTCCCCCCCTCTTGCGTGCTCCCCTTGGGTGAGAGATCACCAATGAGATCGGCCACGGCACTCAGGTCCGGCAGGAGGCGCGGGTTGGACGGTCCGCTGGGGCCTTGCGCGGCGGCGGCTGGGCGGGTGCTTGCCGCGGACGCTTCGAGCTCCCGCACGAGGGCGAGGGAGTCGGCGGCGCGCGCGCTGTCGCCCCGCAGCGAGTCGGCCCTGGATCGCTTGGCGGTGGAGTCGCGTTGCTGGGCTGCGAGGGCAAGCGGAGCGGCGAGGGCGACGAGCGCAAGCACGCCCACGTAGATGCCGAGGCGCACCGCGCCGACGTGACCCCGCGCGGTGGGGCGCATGACACGGCAGCTGGCTGCCGACGCTTGGACTGGCACGGTGACGCGGCGCTCCCTTCGCGACGGGCCCCTCGCGACGCGCCCCGTCGCCGGAGTCCCGCCAGAGTGACGGAACCGGGGTCAACTTAGGAGCCGCACCTGTACGTGCCATGACGATTGCCGTGAAGATGCGGGGGGCGCCGCGGGGAATTGTCCCGCCCCGCAACGGCCGCTATGGTATGGCATGCTCTCGAGACGCCTCGCCCTTCGCCTGCTCGCCGCCCTCGTGGCGGTCGTTCAGGGCTTCGCCCCTGGCGTCGCGTCCCTCATCGACGCGCGACCCGCGGCCTACGCGGCATCCGAGCGCTCGATCGTCCATTTCGAGGAGCCCGGGTCGGCTCACGCCATCGCGCACCAGGAACACTGCGTCCTGTGCAATGTGGCGACACACCTCGTCGCCGACCCGTTCGTTCCGGGCACGCCCCTCGCGGGCACAGGCGTCCGCGCCTGGCCGCCGCGCGCCGTCTGGCTGGCGCGCCACGACGCGGCGCTCGACGCCGCGATCCAGTCGAGGGCCCCACCGGCCTGAGTGACGCCGCGCCCTCCCCTCGAGTGCGCGCGGACCCTGCACAGCTCCCGACTCCACGTCAGTCGCACGCCCGCGGGCCGTCGGCTGCGTCACACGCGTTGCTGCGGAATTCACTCATGTCACGCACATACCTCGTACGCGATCGCTCGATCGCGCCTCATTCCATCGTACACACGATCGCATACGCCGTCGTGCACGCCCTCGGCACGCCGCCCCGAAACCGACCCCCGACGCCGGGTTGGGCCGCGCGGGCGCTGAGTGGCGCGCGCATGGCGATGCGACAGGGCGCCCTCCTCATGGCGGCCGCACCGATCGCCGCGGCGGCGGTGCCGTCGGCGCCTGCCGGGTTCGACGCACCGGCACCTGCCCACCCACGGCCCATGGTCACGCCGCGCGCCGCCGTGCCCGCCGTCGTGCCGGGGATCGCCGGCACGGTGCGCGACAGCGCGGGGCACCCGCTCGCCCACGCGCAGGTCGTGGTGAGCGTCGTCAACCGCGTGCTCCAGTCCGACGCGAACGGCGAGTTCCTGATCCGTGGCCTCGCGCCCGGGATCTACCACGTCGACGTGTCGCTCATCGGCTACGCCCCACAGCATGCCGTGGTCACGATCCCGGAATCGGGCGACGACGTGCGGCTGGACATCGTCCTGCGCCGCTCCGCCTTGCGCCTGACGGGGGTCATCGTCTCGGCCGCGCCCACCGGGACCGACCCGCTCGCCGTCACCCAGGCGACCGTCGAGCTCTCCGGGAAGAACCTCGCCCTCAACATGGGGGGATCGGTCGCCCAGACCCTGGCCGGGGAGCCCGGGATGGCGATGCGCTACAACGGGCCGATGGCCAACATCCCCGTCATCCGTGGCCTCACCGGCGATCGCATCCTCGTGCTGCAGGACGGTGAGCGCACCGGCGACCTCGCCGGCGCCTCCGCGGACCATGCGCTCTCGATCGACCCGTTCAGCGCCGAGCGGATCGAGGTGATCCGCGGCCCCGCCTCGCTGCTGTACGGGAACAACGCACTCGGCGGGGTCGTGAACGTCATCGCCAACGACATTCCGACGTCGGTCCCGGGGACGTCATCCTTCTTCCTCGGCGGCCAGGGAGAGACGGTGACGCCCGGCGGCGTCCTGGGGGGCGGGGGGACGATCCCCATCGGTGACAGCTTCGCCCTCGTCGTCCGCGGCACCATGCGACGGACCGACGACCTGCGCGTCGGGGGGGGCGGGCGGCAGGCCAATACCGACGCGGAGAACGTCGGGGGCTCCGTCGGCATCGGGTATGTAGGTGATCGCGCACAGGTTGGCGTGGTGGTGCGCACGACCCAGTTCGAGTTCGGGGTCCCGTTCCCCGACGGCGGGGAAGGGATCCGCCTGGATGGCGGCCGCAATCAGGCGGCGCTGCGCGCGACCCTCAACACCGGGACGTCGTTCCTCCCCACCATCCGCGTCGATGGCACGGCGCAGCACTACACGCACGACGAGCTCGAGGCCACGGGGGCCGTGGGGACGACCTTCAGCCTCAACACGCAGACCTTCAACGTGCTCGGGCGCACGCAGCACGGGCGGCTCACCGGGTCGGTGGGCGTGCAGGGGTACCTCCGTTCGTACACCCCGCGCGGGGAGGAGGCGTTCACGCCGTCGGCCGACAACCGGAACCTCGCCGTCCTGCTGTTCCAGGAGTTCCCGCTGCGAGCCGGCGGGGGAGCCGATGCCCGTGTCGCCCGTTTGCAGCTGGGGGCGCGCCATGACTGGTTCGGTCTCGAGTCGGCCGACGACGCGCGCTTCGGCGTGGGGTTCACGCGCGCCTTCAACCACACGTCGGCCTCGCTCGGGCTGAGCCTGCCCATCGCGACGGGCGCCACCTTCAACGTGAACGCGCAGCGTGCCTTTCGCGCGCCGTCGGTCGACGAGGTCTACGCCGACGGCTATCACGTCGCGGTCGGCACCTACGACGTCGGCAACCCCAACCTGCGCGCCGAGACGAGCACGGGGGTGGAGGGCGTGCTGCGCGCCCAGTCGGCGCGCGGCTTCGTGCAGGTCAGCACGTACCTCAACGCCATTGCCGGCTACATCGCGCCTCGCGCCGTGGGCGAGCGCACCGTCGACACCGAGGAGGGGCCCGCGACCGTCCCGCTGGTGAACTTCTTCCAGCAGGACGCGCGGCTCTTCGGTTTCGAGCTGCAGGGGGAGGGAGAGGTCGCACGCCACTGGGTCCTCGGCGCGAGCGCCGACTGGGTGCGTGGACGCTTCGCCGATGACACGAACCTTCCCTACATCCCCGCCGCCCGTGTGGCGGCGAACCTGCGGTGGGACAATTCCCGGATGAGCATCGGGGGCGGCGTGCGCCACGTCCTCGACCAGTCCAGGGTCTCGGGTGATGCGCTCGACGTCGCGACCGACTCCTACACGCTCATGAACCTGTCGCTCGGATGGACGCTCCTGCGCGGGGCGACGGTGCAGACGATCGTGCTGCGAGCCGACAACCTGCTCGACGAGCGGTACTTCGACGCGACGAGCCGCATCAAGAGTTTTGCGGCGAACCCCGGGCGGAACGTGGCGCTGGTGTACAAGATCGGGTTCTAGGCGGCCGGGTCGTGCGTGCGGGGGCGCAGTTTGGCGGCGCCCCCGCGCGGGCTCGAGTCCCGACGGCGGCCACCTCGCCGCGCGCTCGCTGCGCGCGGCCTCACTCGCCGCGGGCGTACGCGCGGAGGCGCTCCAGCATGCGCGTGTCCATCACCTCGGGCTCGTCTCCCTTCGGCGTCTCGATCACCTTGGCCACGCCCGCGAGGCGCGGGTCGGTCATGATGCGGCGAAACGCACCTTCGCCGATGGCCCCCTCGCCGATCAGCTCGTGCCGGTCCTTGCGGGAGGCGAAGGGCGCCTTGGAGTCGTTCAGGTGCATCATGCCGAGCCGCGCGAAGCCGATCGTGTCGCCAAAGCGCTGCCACACGTCGTCATAGGCGTTCGCCAGGTCGTAGCCGGCGGCGAACACGTGCGCGGTGTCGACGCACACCCCCACGCGGTGCCGCACCGAGCGATCGATCGTCTCGATGAGCGCCGCCATCTCCTCGAACGATGCGCCGATCGCCGTGCCGCTCCCCGCGGTGGTCTCGAGGAGGAGCGTGGTCGTTCCCGGGACCACGTCGAGGGCGATGCTGATGGCCTCCGCGTTGCGGGCCAGGCCGTTCGCCCGATCGTCCATGTAGTTGCCCGGGTGCGAGACGAGGTACGTCAGCCGCAGGGCCTCGCAGCGCTTCAGCTCCGAGACGAACGAGATGAGCGACCGGGTCCACAGCACCGGGTCCGGCGAGGCGAGGTTGATGAGGTACGAGTCGTGCGCGTTGGTGACGACGACCTCGGTCGCGGCCAGTGTGCCCAGGAAGGTGGCCCGATCGCCCTCGGCGATGGCCGGCTCCTTCCACTGGTTCGCCTGCTTGGTGAAGATCTGCATCGCCGTGGCCCCGATGGCCTTGGCGCGCGGGATGGCCGACGGGACGCCGCCGGCCGTCGAGACATGGGCGCCTAACGGGGCGATGGGCGGGACGGGAGACGGGAGCCGGGAACTGGGAGAGCGTGTGGGCATGCGACGGGTCGAGGGGCGGCGACGGAGGCGAAAGGTATCGGACCGACCATCGCCGTTGAAAGCCACCGGCAGTAGCGCGGCTGCGCCGCGCGTGCTCCCAGNCAGCGCGCGGCGCAGCCGCGCGCTCCCGTCACCCGACTCCCGTCCGCCCTTCCTAGCGACTCCCCGCGCGCAGGGTCAGCCACGCCAGCGGGTCGGTCGCGCGCCCCTTGGGGCGGATCTCGAGGTGGAGGTGCGCGTCCATCTCGGGGTCGGCGCGGCCCACCGCCCCGATCACCTCGCCCTTCCCCACCTTGTCTCCCTTGTGCACGTCGGCGCGCGAGAGTGAGCCGTACACCGAGTAGTCGCCGCCGCCGTGCTGCACGATCACCGTGAGTCCGTACGTCCCGATCGGGTCGGCCACCATCACCTCGCCGGCGGCGATCGCCTTCACCGGAGTCCCCTGCGGGGCGCGGATCCCGACCCCGTTCCAGCGGATGGCGGTGTTGTTCGGGTTGATGGCGCGTCCGAACCGATAGATGATGTCGCCCTCCACCGGCCAGTCGAGCTTCCCGAAGTCACTCGTCTTGAGCGTGCTGGCCGTCGGGGCTGGCGCGTTGGGGCGCGCCTCGCTGCGCCGCCGCGCCTCCTCCAGCGACGCGAGGAGCTGCGCGAGCCGCTGCTCGTCGCGCTGGATGCGGGCCAGCCGGTCCTGGATCTGCCGCTGCGACTGTTGCACCTGCGCGAGGTTGCGCGTCCGAGCCCCTTCCATGGAGCGCAGCCGCTGCTCCTCCAGCGCCTTCTCCTCGCGGTTGCGCTTGAGCTCCTCCTGCAGCTTGACGAGGAGTGCGCGCTGCCGGTCGATCTCGTCGTAGAGGACCTGGACGCGGGCCACGACGGCGCGATCGTGCAGCGCCAGCTCGTGCAGGTACTTGTAGCGGCCGACCAACTCGCCGAAGGTGCGGGCCGACAGGAGCGCCTCGGTGGTGTAGAGCGGGCCGCGCTTGTAGATGTCGACCACCCGCCGCTTGAGCGCGGCGCGCCGGAGCTGCACCTCCTGTTCGGCGCGCGCCAGCGAGGTCGCCGTGGAGTCGACGTCGGCGTTGATGGTCAGGAGCTGCTGGTCGAGCGACCGGACCAGGCGGGAGGTCGCCTCGGCCTGCCGGTGGAGGTTCTGCGCCTCGTCGGCCAGGTCGTGCGCCCGGCCCTGCAACTCCTGCAGGCGCGACTGCAGCTCCGCGCGCTCGCGGCGGATCGTCTCCAGCTCCTCGCGCTGCTGCCGGAGCCGCTGCTCGGCGCTCTGGCCCTGCGCGGGGCGGGGGAGGGCGAGCGCCACCCCCGCCACCACGAGCGCCGTCCAGCGCGCGGCGCGCACCGTCACAGCACGCGGCGGATCTGGCGCCCGACCGAGATGGCGCTGCCCACGATGCCGATCACGGCCCCGCCTAACAAGCCGAGGAACGCGAGCCGCGCGTCGAAGAACTCGGTCTGGATGAAGTAGCGCGAGATGAGCGTGCTCGCCAGGTACGTGAGGAGGAGCGCCAGCCCTCCACCCATCACCCCCTTGAGGAACCCCTCGATGAGGAACGGGCGCCGGATGAAGCCGTCCGTCGCCCCCACCAGGCGCATGATCGAGATCTCGCGGCTCCGCGCCATGACCGCCATGCGGATCGTCGCCCCGATCACGATGATCGCCACGCCCGCGAAGGCGAGCCCAAGGATGATCCCGGCCGCCGTCGCGACGTTGCGGATGCTGTAGAGCTTCTGCACCCACTCCTCACCGAAGCGGACGTCGTCCACGAACGCGTACGTCCGGACCCGGTCGGCGATCCGCTTGACCGTGGCGGGGTCGCGATACCCCTCGCGCAGCCGGATGTCGAGGGAGCCGGGGAGGAAGCCGGCCTCGAAGACGTCGCGGAACTCGCCCAGCTCCTGGCGCGCGCGTGCCAACGCCTGCTCCGGCGTGACGTACTCGACGCGCGCCACCTCCGGGAGGGCGCCCACCTCGCCCATGGCGGCGGCGATCGCCTCGGCTTCGGCCGACTCGGCCAGGAAGGCGCGGATCTCCACCCGCGATTCCACCGCGCGCAGCGTATTGCGGATGTTGAGCGCGACCAGCGAGAAGAGGCCGAAGGCGAAGAGCGAGAAGGCGATCGTCGTGATGCTCAGCACGCTGAGGAGCGGCGCCCGCCTGAATCCCAGCAGTGCCTCGCGAACGGCCAGCTTCATGCGTCGTCCCTCATGGCGTCAGCTCCGGCGCGCGGCGCTTCTCTTCCGACGAGTCGTACACCAACTGCCCCCGATTGACTTCCAGCACGCGGAGGTTGGCGCGCTTCACGAGATCGAGGTCGTGCGTCGCCATCACCACCGCGGTCCCCGCCGCGTTGATGTCGCGCAGCAGTTGGAAGACCCCGCGCGTGGCGCGATCGTCGAGGTTCCCCGTGGGCTCGTCGGCCACGAGGACGAACGGATCGTTGGCCAGCGCGCGGGCGATGGCGACCCGCTGTTGTTCGCCCCCGCTCAGCTCGCGCGGAAGGTTCCTGGACTTGGAGGCCAGCCCCATCTGCGTGAGGAGCCGTGACACCTTCGGGTGGATCTTGTCGTGCGGTGTCCCGATCACCTCGAGCGCGAAGGCGACGTTCTGCTCGACCGAGCGGTCCTCGAGGAGGCGGAAGTCCTGGAACACGACCCCCAGCTTCCGGCGCAGCATCGAGATCTCCTTGCGCGTGACCCCCTTGGAACGGGTCCCGCTCACCCAGACTTCTCCGCGCGTGGGGAGCTGGTCGAAGTAGATGTGCTTCAGGATCGAGCTCTTCCCCGCGCCGCTCGGCCCCGTGAGGAACACGAACTCGCCCTTGTTGACGGTGAACGACACGTCATTGAGGGCGACGCCGGTGCGCGGATACTCTTTGAAGACGTTGGCGAATCGGATCACGGCTGGAAAGCTAGTCACCGTGACACAGGACGAACGAACGCCCCCCGAGGTCAGCGCGGGCGATCGGGGCGCGAGAGCCGCACCACCTCGGAGACGGCCAGTCCGGCGATGTCGCGCACGGCGATCCCCCCCTTGGGGAGGGTCGCGTCCAGGGCGATGGTGGCCAGCTCGTTCCGCCGCGGTCCGTGGATCCAGGCCACGTCGCCTTCGTTGAGCAGCCGCTCGGCGGCATCGTCGGGGCGCATGCGCACCAGCGGCCCCCGCTCGGGGTCACCGCGACGCGTGGCCCAGAAGGCCACGACCTGCAGCGGTGGATTGGACGCCAGCGACACCGGGCCGCCCGCTAGAGCGCCTGGGGGAGGGAGACACAGCCGTCGTCGCGCCACATCACGAGCCGCCGCGACGAGAGGACGTCGAGTACGCGCGATGCCACACCGGCGGGCGCCCCCAGCTCGCGCTCGAGCTCCTGCGGCTTCACCCGCCCGTGCGCATTGACCACCTGCCACGCGCGGCGCGCCCCGTCGTCCAGCGACCCCACGAGGCGGATCGTCCCGTGCTCGTCCTCGACGATCACGGCGAGGTTGTATCGCTCCAGCACCGCCTCGATGGCCTCGAGGTGGCCGTCGTGCACGCCGCGGATCAGGAAGTAGCGCTGGGGCTGTCCCTCGGCCCGCTGGTAGTAGTCGAGGAGCTTGCCGACGACTTCGTCGGCGCACGAGAAGTCGAGCATCTTCACGTGCGCGAAGTCGATGACCGTCACGTTCGGCTCGGGGAGCTCGGCGAGCGCCGCCTCGATGGCCTGGCGCACCGCCACCCCGGTCGGTCGCGTGACCAGGTTCGTGTACAGGTCGCAGACCGTCTTGCGGAGGACGGAGCTGACTGAGATGTGGTAGATCACCGCTGCGGCACTCGTTCTGGGATCGTGATCTGAACCTGGGCGCCCGGGAGCGGCGACAGGTTCTCGCGCATGGGGAGGTCGTCGTCCCACTGCGGCACGAGGGCGATGCGCGCCGTGCCACTGCGCACCGCGAGCTTCCCGTCCCACCGCCCGACGTACCGACGCACCCCGGCGAGCCCCTGCCCGCGTCCCGGATCCCGGAATCGACTCACGCCACGAATCACCGCTTCTTCCAGCGCCATCCCGTCGTCCCACCGGTCGCTCAGCTTGCGCCCCGGCGCGCTCTCGAGCGAGCGGCGGAAGCCGATGCCGGCGTCACAGACGGCGATGACCACCACGCGCCGGCCGAGCCGCTGGCGGTAGCGGTACGTCTGCACCGCCACCCACCCCATGGTCTGCGCGTGTTCCACGATGTTCTGGCAAACTTCGGAAAGCGTCATGGCAAAGCGCATCGTCGCCATCGGGTCCAGGTTCAACTCGTTGACGAGGATCTGCTGCGCCTTGGCCTGGATGCGTTCGACGACATCGTGCACGTCGTCGCTCTTGGCCACCGGCGTGATCTCGAGGAGGACGTTCGACTCGGCCACCTGCGCGCGGGCGCGCGGGACGTGGCCGTGCATCTCGAAGAGCTCCTCGGCATGGCGGTAGAATCCCGCGCGCTGCCAGTACGACGCCGTCTCCTCGGTCTCGGGGCCGGTGAAGGCCGCCTGGGTCCCGCGCGACTGCGCGAGCGTGAGGAGGGCGGTCAGGCCGTAGGGCGACGCCCATCGTGTGTGTCGCGCGTCGACCAGGACCTTCTGGTCGACGGCCACCGGCGCCAGCTGCTCGAGCACCTGTTCGAACGTGTGATCGTCGAGCGACGGAGGGACGGTGATGACGGTGGTCACGAGGGAATCAGTTCGCCGCGGAGGTGGTGAGCGAGGCCGCGAGCCCCGCGGTACGCGACGTTTCGCGCGGCGGCCTTGAGCGCACGCGGAAACGCGACCGTGAACGTATCACCGGCGAGCAGTCGCGAGAAGAGTGTCGCGCCAAACACGTCGCCGCACCCGGTCGGGTCGCCCTCGCCACTCTTGACATCGGCACGTTCTGCCGCCACGAGCGCCGTGCGCACCGCGCCGAGAACGGATGTTCCGGCGCCGCGCCGCTGGAGGTCACCCAGCCCGTCGAAGCCCGGCGCCGTGAAGTACACCGCCCCCCGGGCCCCGAGTGTCACCACCAGCGCCGACACTTGCTGCGCCAGTGCTGTCGCGGCCAGCGCCATCGGGTCGGGGGCCAACATCGCCAGTTCGTCCTCGTTCATCTGCACCAGGTCGGCGCACGCCAGCCAGGCCGCCGCGTTAGGCACCGGGTGCAGCGCGCGGAGCCCGTCGGGCTGCACCTCCAGGGCCAGCGAGTGCAGGTCGAGGTAGATGGGGCCCGCGAAGTGCTGCCGGATGAGTTGCGCCGTCTCCAGCTCCAGCTCGAAGCCGCTGATCAGGTTGATGTACAGGGCGTCGAGGTCGCGCAGGAGCGGCTTGAGCCCGAGCCACGGCCAGGGCGGGACACCGCCCGTCAACACCTCGCTGCGCCGCTCCGCCGACAGGTAGCGCAGCTCCACCCGGTTGTTCCGCTGGGGCACCTCGATCGGCTCGGCGTCGGGGGCGAGGCGGCGCAGCGTGCGCAGGAACTCGCGCGCGCGCGCATGCAGGTCGTAGCCGACGCGCGCCAGCGGCACCACCACCCAGTCGTCAGGGAGCGCGGCGTCGAACGCCGAGAGCGCGTACGTGATCCCGCCCCACTCCTCCACCGGTGCGCTGCGCGGGTCCCGTCCGTGGATCACGTCCCAGACGAAACTCCCGATGACCCCGACGCGCCTCACGTCACGCCCGGTGCCTGCTGCTTGAAGGTCGCCACCGCCCCCACCACCCCCGCCGTACCGGGGAGCGAGCCGGGGACGATCCGGCAGGCCTCCACCGCCGGCGCGAATGCCCGGCGCCGAACCTCGCGCCGCAGCGGGTCGAACAGCGTATCGCCCGCCTGGGTCACCCCGCCGGCAATCACCACCACGTCGGGGTTGAAGATGTTCAGGAGGTTCGCGATCCCCGTCCCGAGGAAGCGCGCCGTCTCGCGCAC
This sequence comes from Gemmatimonadetes bacterium SCN 70-22, assembly GCA_001724275.1. Lineage (NCBI taxonomy): Bacteria > Pseudomonadati > Gemmatimonadota > Gemmatimonadetes bacterium SCN 70-22. The sequence continues at coordinate 24,201 of MEDZ01000021.1, read as the reverse complement.
GACCTCCAGCGCCGCCTCGTCTCCCTTCTTCGCCGCATCGTACACGATGGCGGCGGTCAGCCGCTCCAGCTCACCGTGCACCAGCGCGTACATGATCGATTCGTGGTTCCCCGCCATCTGTTCGCGCGCGCGCTCGGCGATCGATGGCCCCGACGCGTACGCCTCCAGGCAGCCGTAGTTCCCGCACTTGCAGCGGCGCCCGGTGACGTCGATGGTCGTGTGGCCGATCTCGCCCGCGATGTCCGACGAACCGTGGTACAGGCGCCCGTCCAGGATGAGCCCCCCGCCGATCCCGGTGCCGATCGTCATCCCCACCACGTTGCGCCCCCCCTGCGCGGCGCCAAGCCACCATTCCCCCAGCGTCGCGCAGTTCGCGTCGTTGTCGAGCGTCACGGGGAGCCCCACCCGCTCGGCGATCACGTCGCGCAGCGGGAAGTTCTGCCAACCGAGGTTCGGCGTGGTGATCACGATGCCGCGCTCGCGATCGAGAGGCCCCGGCGCGCCCACGCCCACTCCCAGGAAGTCCTCGCGACGCCCCCCGGTGGTGGCCGCCGTCTCGCGGATCGCCGTCTCGATCATTCGGACGATGCGATCCACGACCGCCTGCGCCCCCTGGTCGGAACGCGTCGGCTCGGACCGCATCGCGAAGTCCTTGCTCCCGTCCTCGGCCACGGCGCCCACCACGATGTTGGTGCCGCCGAGATCGACGCCGACGATGTAGCGGGGACGCTTGGCTCTGGCCATGGGACGCGAAGACGGGAAGACGAGAGGGAGTGCTAGGGGACGATGTGCAGTTTCCTCAGGGCAAAATATGTCCCCAGCAGCAGGATCATGACAGCGAACCCCTGCTTGATGCGGGCCTGCGGAACGTGGCGCACCAGACGCGTTCCGGTGAGCGCACCCACGGCGGCGACGCCGGTGAACGACGCGACGAGCTCCCACTGGATCGGGACCTGCCCGATGTAGCCGGCGAAGCCGCTCAGCGAGTTCATGGTAATGATCAGGAGGGAGCTGCCCACGGCGGGCTTCACCGGGACCTGCGCGAGCAGGACGAGGGCGGGGACGATGACGAACCCGCCGCCGGCGCCGATCAGCGACGTCAGGATTCCCACGCCGAGCGCCTGCAGCGCGAGGAGCCACGAGAAGCGCCCCCCGGCGGCTGCGCTCCCCTCCGTGGGGAGCGCGGCGATCGGGCGAAGGGAGTCGCGCAGCATCATCACCGACGCCGCCAGGGCGAAGGCGGCGAAGAGCGAGAGTTGCATCTGCTCGGGGACGAAGTGCGCCAGCCGCGCCGTGGCGAACGCACCGGCCATCGCGCACAGGCCGAACGGGACCGCCACGCGCAGGTTCACCGTCCCCTGGCGCCAGTGCGACAGGAAGCCCACGAAGGCACTCATCCCCACCACCGCCAGGCTCATCGCGATGGCGGGCTTGGTGGGGACATGAAAGACGTAGAGAAAGATCGGGAGCGCCAGGATCGATCCGCCGCCGCCGAGGAGCCCAAGGACGAATCCCACGCCCAGCCCGAGGGCGAGGCCGAGCACCGGGTTGGCGATGTCGCCCATCGTCAGGCGTCCGTTTCGGCGCGCACCGCGTCCACGGCGTCCAGCACCTCGGCGACGGTCAGGTCTCGCATGCACCGCCAGTGCTTGAGCGGACAGGTGCGTGGCCCGTGCGTGTCGCAAGGGCGGCACTCGAGCATCGGGACCTCCGCCACGCGTCGCGCCGTGGCCAGCGGTCCGAAGCCGAAGGCGGGGACGGTCGGGCCGAACAGGGCCACCGTCGGCGTGTCCATCGCCGACGCCAGGTGCAACGGCGCCGAGTCGTTGGTGACCAGCACCCGCGCACGACGCAGCAGCGCCGCCGAGCCGAGGAGCGTGAGCGCCCCCGTGGCGTCGATGGCGCTGCCGAACGTCTCGCTCACGATCGCCTGCGCCAACGCGCGGTCGCCCTCGCTCCCGAGCACGATCACGCGCCCGAGCAGCGTCAGGCGGCGCGCCAGCGCGGCATAGTAGGGCCACCGCTTCGTGGCCCACACCGACCCCGGCGCCACGGCCAGGAGCGGCTCTCCGGCATGCGCGTGCGCGTCCAGCAGGCGCTGCACCGCCTCCTCGTCCTCCACCCCGGGATACAGCGCCGGGCGCACGACCTCGGGCGGGGGCGCGGCGTCTCGGCCGTGCCCGGCGAGCGACCAGAGACGCTCGGCATGGTGACGGTCGCGCCGGTAGGGAAAGCGGCGCGTGTAGAGCCAGCGTCCGGCCGACGTCTCGAAGCCGACGCGCTCCGCGTAGCCGGCCGCCACCGCCAGCGCCGCGCTCCGCCACGATCCCTGCGCCAGGAAGGCCGTATCGCTCGCGCCGCCGGCCTTGGCCAGCCGCACCAGCTCGCGGAAGCCCCGTGCCCCGGCGTGCGCCCCGCGCTTGTCGTAGCGGTACACGTGACGCACGTGCGGGTCATGCGCCAGCAGTCCCGCGTTGGCCGGCGTCGCCACCACGTCCACCGGCCCCCGCGTCGCCAGCGCGCGGATGAGCGGCGTGGTCAACACCATGTCGCCCAGGAAGCTCGTCTGGATGACGAGGGAGCGCACTACGACGTCCGGGAGACGGGGGACGGGGGGCGAGCGTGCGCGCGGCGTTGCCGCGCGCGGGGGGGACGGCCGAGGAGGTAGGCGGATTCTCCTTCCGCGGCGCGCACGGCGCGCCGCGTGCCCGTCTCCCGTCCCCCGTCTCCCGTCCCGCCCCTAGTCAACTTGCAGCACCGCCAGGAACGCCTCCTGCGGGATCTCGACCGCGCCGACCTGCTTCATGCGCTTCTTCCCCTCCTTCTGCTTCTCCAGGAGCTTGCGCTTGCGCGAGATGTCGCCGCCGTAGCACTTCGCGAGCACGTCCTTGCGCAGCGCCTTCACCGTGGTCCGGGCGATGATCTTCGTGCCGATGGCGGCCTGGATGATCACCTCGAACAGCTGGCGCGGGATGAGCTCCTTGAGCTTGTCGGCGATCTTGCGTCCCCAGTCGTACGACTTGTCGACGTGGATGATCACCGAGAACGCGTCGAGCACGTCGCCGTTGATCAGCAGGTCGAGCTTCACGAGCTTCCCCGGGCGATAGTCGGCCATCTCGTAGTCCAGCGAGGCGTAGCCGCGCGAGATGGTCTTGAGGCGATCGTAGAAGTCGAGGACGATCTCGGCCAGCGGGAACTCCCAGTCGAACTCCACGCGCGTCGTGTCGATGTACTTCATCCCCAGGTACACGCCGCGGCGCTCCGTCCCCAGCGTCATGATCGGGCCGATGTACTCGGTGGGGGAGACGATGCGCGCCTTGACGTAGGGCTCGTCGATGCGCTGGATCACCTGCGGCGACGGGAGCTTGGACGGGTTCTCGATCAGCTCCATCTCGCCGTCCGTCTTGTACACGTGGTACTCCACGTTCGGGACGGTGGTCACGAGGTCGAGGTTGAACTCACGCTCGAGCCGCTCCTGCACGATCTCCATGTGCAGCAGCCCCAGGAAGCCGCAGCGGAAGCCGAAGCCCAGCGCCGTGGACGTCTCGGGCTCGTAGTGCAGCGAGGCGTCGTTGAGCTGGAGCTTGGAGAGCGCATCGCGCAGCGACTCGTACTGCGACGTGTCCGTGGGGTAGATCCCCGCGAACACCATCGAGTGCACCTCCTTGTACCCCGGCAGGGCCTCGGTGGCGTGGTGGTCGGCGTCGAAGATCGTGTCGCCCGCGCGCGTCTCCCTCACGCTGCGCACGTTGGCCACCACGTACCCCACCTCGCCGGCCGACAGCTGCTCCTGCTTCACCTGGCGCAGCTGCAACATCCCGACCTCGATCACCTCGTAGCGCGCGTCGTTCGCGCCGAACGTGATCTGCATCCCGGGCGTCATCACGCCGTCCACCACGCGGATGCTCGGAATGGCGCCGCGGTAGCGGTCGTAGTACGAGTCGAAGATGAGCGCGCGGAGCGGCGCGTTCGGGTCGCCCCTGGGCGGCGGCACGCGCTTCACGATCGCCTCGAGCAGGTCGGGGACCCCGAGCCCCTCCTTGGCGCTCACCAGGAGGATATCGTCGGGGGCGACCCCGATCAGGTCGTGCACCTCCTGCTTGCGCCGCTCCGGTTCCGCGCCCGGCAGGTCGATCTTGTTGAGGACGGGGATGATCTCGAGTCCCGCGTCGAGCGCGAGGAAGAGGTTCGAGAGGGTCTGCGCCTGGATCCCCTGCGACGCGTCGACCACCAGGATGGCCCCTTCGCACGCCGCCAGCGAACGCGAGACCTCGTAGGTGAAGTCCACGTGCCCGGGGGTGTCGATCAGGTTCAGCTCGTATTGCTGCCCGTCCCGCGCCTTGTACCCCATGCGCACGGCGTTGAGCTTGATCGTGATCCCGCGCTCGCGCTCCAGGTCGAGCGTGTCGAGCACCTGCGACTTCATCTCGCGCCGCTCGAGCGTCCCCGTGGTCTCGATGAGGCGGTCGGCCAGCGTCGACTTGCCGTGGTCGATGTGCGCGACGATGCAGAAGTTGCGGATATGCTGGAGATTCACGGTGCAGCGCGGGGCATGGGATGGTTCACCGGGGCGACGAGGACGCCCCCGGGAAGCCCAGAAATATAACTCGGCCCGCCTTCAGGCACGGACGGGGGAGCCTGCGCCAGGCTCCCCCGTCGGATGTCGCGCGCCGACCGTATGCGTTGCCGCTACGCCCCGCCCGGGGGCTTCTTCTCACCCGTCGAGGCCGGAGGGTGGGGCGACTCCGCCCCACGGGCGGGAGCCGATGACGGGGGCGTTGGCGAGGCACGCACCTGGTCGCCGACATGCGACGTCCCGCTCCCCGCGCCCCCCATGGGAGGCGAGAGCCGACCGCCGTCGCCCCGTGGGGGATCGGAGCGCGACGCCCCATTGTCGCGCGGCGTGTCGAAGCGCGACGGCCGATCGTAGCGCGGGGCATCGAACGAGTTCCGCACGCTCGGCGGCGGCGCGTCGAATCGCGGACCGTAGGTCCGTGTCGGCGGGTCGAAGCGTGGCGGCGCGGCGCGAACCGGCGCACGACCTTCGGCGCCGGTCACGAACGTCGTGGGCCCGTTGCGGAGGTCGCCCGGCTCACGATTGTCACCCGAACGCCCCCTGCGCGGGAGCGCCCCGTCACCATACGGCGTCCGTCCCCCCTCGCCGACCTCGCGCGGTGGGCGCACCCAGGTGATGGTCGAGCCACCGTCCGTCGCCGGCGAGATGCGATCGGGGCCGGGTGCGCCGCCGATGTCGCGTTCGCGGCCGCCGCCAAAGGTGGTGGGCGAATGCCGGAGCGCGCGCCCCGGGATGGCGTACGACCGACCGCTGGGGTCGTCGTCGCCCACGGAAATCGGGCGTCCCGGGCCGGTCGTCACCGTCGCGCCGCGACGAAGGCCCTCGTTCCCATCCCGCAGCTCGGCCACCGGCCGCTCGGGGACCACGCCAACCGTGTCAGGCCGCCCGACGCGTACGCTGTCGGTGAGCCAGACGGGAACGCGCGCCGAGTCGCTCCCCGGGGGAGGGACGGGCGGGCGTGTGGAGGTCGGCTGGTTGGAGCGCGGATAGAAGCAGAGCGGGTTCACGAATCCCATGCCGTAGAGGTCGTACCCCAAGCCGTAGGGCGACCCCATGGTGCAGTAGTTGTAGAACCCGCAATTGTACATCGCCCCGAACCCGTCCCCGTAATACATCTCGTCGTCCCAGCGCTCGGCCAGCCCGCGGCGATACTGTCCGTAGTAGCCGTTGCAGAAGTTCGAGAACCCCGCCGACGTCACGTAGTACGGTGCGTCGACGTTGTAGTAGTCGACCGCATAGTCGAACGGCGACTGGTCGCTGAAGAGGACGAGGTTCGCGAAGCGCGACACGATCCGGTGCGGGTCGCCGACATAGACCCGGGTCGGGCGCCCGACGTAGATCCCGGTCACGTACCGGTCGAAGTCGCGGGACGTGAGGCGCGACAGGTCCAGCGGGTCGTACGACGCCATGGCGAAGACGAAGCCGCCGGCCATCCGGTCCGTCGCGTAGAAGGTGGCCGCTCCCCGACGCCCCCGCACCTGGATGTCCTCGCCTCCCTTCACCTCGCTCGTCCGCGTCCGGCTGGTGGGAAAGAGCACCGTGAGATGCCCGTTGCCGTCGACGCGTGCGACGACCACGTAGGCGTCGTCGCTGACGTTGAACCAGACGCGGACCGGGGCGCCGTACGAGTAGGTGTGCGTCCCCTCGAGCCACAGGCGTACCGTGGGCGTCTCGGGACCGGTGTCGACCGCGACGCGGTCGTTCCAGCGGACGGACTGCGCGCCGGCAGGCGCAGACAGCGCCAGCGCCACGAGTGCTCCCGTGACCAACGATCGACCCTGCATGGCTCGCCTCCCGCCTGACGGGCGCGGCCGCTGGTTGCCGCGGGCTCGCGCCGGTTCACCTGCTCGATCCAACCTAACGTCCCCCCACGTGCACGCCAGCATTTTCCATGCGCCCCCCGTAGGCAGGCGGCACCACTCGATGCATTTGACCAGCCCCAACCCCCTTTCTAGCTTCCGCCTCCCTATGGAGACGAGCCGCGCCACGCGCGCCGACCTGATCGACCCGGCCCAGCTTGCCTCGCTGGGCCGGATGGAAATCGTGGCGAAGTGGGTCGTCGACGGATTCCTGCAAGGGCTACACCGATCCCCCCGCAAAGGTTTCTCGGTCGAATTCGCCGAGTTCCGTCCGTACCAGCCGGGCGACGACCTCCGTTATATCGACTGGAAGATCGTGGCGCGGGCCGACAAGTGGATGGTCAAGCAGTTCGAGGAAGAGACCAACATGCGGGCCGCCGTCGTCCTCGACGTCTCCAAGTCGATGGACTGGCGCGGGAGTCCGGCCCGGCTCACCAAGCTCGCCTACGCCGAGCAGGTCGTCGCGGCGCTCTCGCTCCTCCTGATCCGGCAGAAGGACGCCGTCGGCCTGATCCGCTACGACGAGGCGCTGCGCAGCGTGATCCCGCCACGCGCGCGCAACGTGCAGTGGCGCCGCATCGTGAAGGCGCTCGAGGAGGGCGGGGCGGGGGAAGACTCCGACATGTCGGCCGCGCTCGTCCAGGCGGGGAAGCTCGTCTCGCGCCCCGGGCTCGTCGTCCTCGTGTCGGACCTCCTCGTCGACGAGGAGGCCACGCTCAGCGCGCTCAAGGTCGTGCGCGCCGGCGGGCATGGCGTCACCGTCCTGCACATCATGGATCCATCGGAGCGGGAGTTCGACGTCGCCCCCGAGGCGATCTTCGTCGACCCCGAGCGCGAGGCGTTGCACCTCCCGGCCACCGCGTCGGAGGTGCGCGAGGCGTACCGTGCCACGGTGGACCGGGCCATCGCCGACTGGCGCTCGCGCCTGGCCGCCCTCGGCGTGGGATACGAGGTCGTCTTCACCGACTCCCCCTTCGGCGTCCCGCTGCGCCGCGCCTTCGCCTCGCGCCAACGACTCCCGTGAGCTTCCTCGCACCCCTGTACCTGCTGCTGGCAGGGGCGGTCGCCGTCCCCCTCTTCTTGCACCTGCGGCGCCGGCGCATCGAGAACCGGATCGACTTCCCCGCGGTGCGCTACCTGGAGCGTGCCGAGAAGGACAACGTCCGGCAGCTGAAGATCCGCAACCTGCTGCTGATGTTCCTGCGGATCGCCGCGGTGCTGGCCGTCGCCCTCGCCGCCGCGCGCCCCATCGGGAGCTTCCTGGGGGCGGGGCACGTCCCCACCGCCCTGGCCGTCGTCCTCGACAATTCGCTCAGCACCAGCGCGATCGTCGACGGGGAACCGCTCCTGGCCACGTTGCGCGCGCGAGCGCTCGAGGCGGCGAATGCCGCCACCGGGAGCGACCGGGTCTGGCTCGTCACGGTCGACGGGAGCGTCGTTGGGGGATCGCTCGACGCCGTGCGCCAGGCGATCTCGCGCACCGACGTCTTCCCCGGCCGAGGCGACCTGGCCACGGCCATCACGCGGGCGGCGGGGCTGGTCGTCGGATCGGGGATCCCGGCGCGCCAGGTCGTGGTCGTCACCGATGGGCAGGCGACCACCTGGAGCGCTCCCGTCGCCACCGGCGACGTCCCGCTCTCGGTTCTCGCGCCGGCAGGGACGCCGCCCCGCAACCGGGCCGTGATCCTCGCGGATGCGCGCCCGGAGCGCTGGACCCCCCGTGGCGCCGTGGTGGCCCGGGCCCGGCTGTCCGACTCCGCCACCTATCGCATCGCCTTGGGTGAGCGGACGCTCGCGCGGGGGACGGCGCGCGACGGTGAGGATCTCACCGTGCGCGCCGCCCCCGTCGACCGGGGGTGGCGCGCCGGGCTCGTGGAGCTGGAGCCGGACGAGTTGCGCGCCGACGACGTGCGCCACTTCGCCGTCTGGATCGGCGCCGCCCCGCGCGTGCGCCCCGATCCCGCCGCCGGCCCCTTCCTGCGCACGGCCGTCGATGCGCTGCTGCAGGACGACCGGGTGGCCGCGGGCGACGACGTCGTGCTCGGTGCAGCTGACGGCGTCCCCAGGCTCCCGGCCCTCCTCCTCGCGCCCTCCGAGCCCTCACGGCTCGGCGCCGCCAACCGCACGCTCGAGCGCCTGGGACTTCCGTGGCGCTTCGCCCCGCCGCGTCGCGACGAGACCGCGGTGCGCGGCGACCGGTTCGATGGCGTGCGCACCTCGTTCCGCTATCCGCTGGAAGCACAGTCCGGGGCCGCGGGCGACACCATCGCGACCGCCGGGGGGGCGCCGTGGATCGTGGCGGGCGACGGCTACGTCATCATTGGCTCGCCGCTCGACCCTTCGGCCACCGACCTCCCCCTGCGCGCGAGCTTCGTCCCGTGGCTCGGTGACGTCGTCGCCCAGCGCCTGGCGGGGTCGGCGACCGCCATCCTCCACGCCGCCCCCGGCGGGCGCGTCCGCCTTCCGGCCGGGGTGGAGGGGCTCGAGGGGGGCGACGGACAGGTGACGCCGATTGCGGCTGGCGGCACCGCGCCGGCGCGTGCCGGGGGGTACTTCCTCCGCCGCGGCCCCGATCGCGTGGGCGCGCTGGTCGTGAACGCCGAGCCCGAGGAGTCGGACCTGGCGCGCCTCCCGCTCGCGGCGCTGCGCGATCGCGTGCGCACACGCGGGGCCGTCGTCACCGCCGACGTCGCGGCCTGGAAGCGCTCGCTCTTCGACGTCGGGTCGCGCCGCCCGCTGCAGGTGCCGCTGATCGTCCTCGCCCTCGCCCTCCTGGTGGCCGAGACGGTCGTGCTGCGACGGGGCGAGCGCCGCGGCGCTGCCGCCTGATGGCGCTCCCCACGATCCTCGACGCGGTCGAGCGCCTTGGCGCCTTCGCCCGTGTGGCCAACGTCTTCCCCTCGGCCGGGGCGCGTGTCGCCGTCGCCGGACTGCACGGCTCCAGCGACGCCGTCCTGGTCGCGGCGCTGGCCCGACGCTTCCCGCAGCGCTTCTTCGTCGTCGTCACCGACGCGGTGGCCGACGCGGAGCGCTGGCTCTCGGACCTGCACGTCCTCGCCGACGATGCGGCGGCCGCGCTGTACCCGCCGCGCGAGGGCTACGGCGAGGTGGAGCCCCATGCGGAGGTGGCCGGCGAGCGGGTCGAGACGCTGGAGCGCGTTTCGCGCGGGGCGGTGCGCATCCTGCTCACCACCGCCCGTGCCCTCCTGGAGCGCACCGCCCTCCCCAACGCGTTAGGCACGGCGCGCCTCGAGTTGCGCAAGGGCGACGTCCGGCGCCCCGAGGAGCTCGCCGCGCATCTCGAGGCCATCGGCTTCGAGCGCGTCACGATGGTGGACGACGTGGCCCAGTTCTCGGTGCGGGGGGGGATCTTCGACATCTACTCCTTCGGCATGGCGGAACCCGTGCGCCTCGAGTTCTGGGGCGACGAGATCGTCGAGCTGCGCCACTTCGAGCTGGGGACGCAGCGGAGCACGCGCCCGGCCACCGTCGCCGTCATCCTCCCGGTCGATGCGGCGCCCAGCGTCGGCACGCCCGGCGGCGACCGCGTCTCCATCCTCGCGCTCTTCCCGCCCGACACCGTCCTCGTCCTCCCCGACGAGTCGCACCTCGTCCCCGAGCTCGCCCGCACGTGGGCCGAGGCGGAGCACCACGCCGAGCTGGCCCGGCGCCGCGGCGAGGAGGTGGTGCCGCGCGACCAGCTCTTCCTCCCGCCGGCCGAGGTCGAGCGCGCGTTAGGCACGCTGGGACGCATCGCCGCCACCGATCCGTCGCGGGAGCGCGACTGCATCACCTTCCCCATTCGTCCCCCGGAGAACATCGCCCGCGACATCCGCCTCCTCCGCCAGGTGGTGCGCGACGGCACGCCGACGATGATCCTCTGCGACAACGCGGGGCAGGCCGAGCGCCTGGACGAGCTGCTCAACGAGGAGGCGGCGGCCCGCTCGCCGGCCAGCCTGGTGATCGGCGTGCTGAACGGGGGCTTCGTGGTGCCGCCGGGCGTGCCCGACCGGCGGGAGACGGTGGATGGGGGACGGGCGTTTGGCGCCGGGCCCGAAACGGCGCCGCGCACCGGCGCACTCCCGCCTCCCACCTCCCGCCTCCCGTCCGGTGCCTCCGGGCTCCGTGTCCTGACCGACCACGAGATCTTCCGCCGCGAGCGCCGCCTCCGCCGCGCCCGTCGTTATGCGACCGGGTCGGCCCTCGAGGCGATCACCACGCTCAAGCCGGGCGACTACGTCGTGCACCTCGAGCACGGGGTCGGGATCTATCGCGGCATCGAGAAGCTCTTCATGCGGGAGAGCACCATCGAGGTCGCCGTCATCGAGTACGAGGGAGGCGACCGGCTCAACGTCCCGCTCTATCGCATCGACCAGGTGGAGCGGTATCGGTCGGGGGTCGACGTCGGGGACGACGCCCCGCCGCCCAGGCTGCACAAGCTCGGCGGACGCCGCTGGGCGCAGCAGCGCGAACGGACGCGCCTGGCCATCGAGGAGATGACGCAGGAGCTCCTCCTGCTGTACGCGCGCCGTCACCTGGCCTCCCGCCCCCCCCACGTCCCCGATACCGCCTGGCAACGCCAGCTCGAGTCGTCGTTCCTCTTCGAGGATACGCCCGACCAGCGCAAGGCGACGACCGACGTCAAGGAGGACATGGAGAAGCCGCGCCCCATGGACCGCCTCCTGGTGGGCGACGTGGGCTACGGCAAGACCGAGATCGCGATTCGGGCCGCCTTCAAGGCGATCCAGAGCGGACGGCAGGTCGCCGTCCTCGTCCCGACGACGATCCTCGCCGAGCAGCACTTCCGCACCTTCTCCGAGCGCCTGGCCGACTTCCCCGTCCGCATCGCCGTCGTGTCGCGCTTCCAGACGCCGAAGGAGCAGGCCGCGATCCTCGCCGACCTGGCCGCGAAGTCGATCGACGTCGTGATCGGGACCCACCGCCTCCTCTCCGACGACGTCGCCTTCGGCCAACTGGGGCTCATCGTCGTCGACGAGGAGCACCGCTTCGGCGTCAAGCACAAGGAGAAGCTCAAGCATCTCAAGCTCGAGACCGACGTCCTGACGCTGACGGCGACGCCGATCCCGCGCACGTTGCACCTCTCGCTGGCGGGGCTGCGCGACATGACGCTGATGCAGACCCCGCCGCGCGATCGCTCGCCCGTCCTGACCTTCGTGGAGCCGTGGGACGACGGCATCATCGAGGAGGGGATCGCCCGCGAGCTCGATCGCGGCGGGCAGGTCTTCTTCGTCCACAACCGCATCGAGACCATCGAGGCCATCGCCGACCACATCCGGCGGGTCGCCCCGCGCGCCCGCGTCGCCGTGGGGCACGGACAGATGCGGGAGAAGGACCTGGAGGAGGTCATGCGCCGCTTCGTGGCCGGCGAGGTCGACGTCCTCGTCTCGACCCTCATCGTGGAGAGCGGGCTCGACGTGCCTAACGCCAACACGATGTTCATCAACCGTGCCGACCACTTCGGCCTCGCCCAGCTCTACCAGCTGCGCGGACGGGTGGGGCGCTCGCACCGGCGCGCCTACTGCTACCTGGTCGTCCCCGACCAGGTCGACGAGGACGCGGAGCGCCGGCTGCAAGTCCTGGAGCACCACACCGAGCTCGGGGCGGGGTACCGCGTGGCCCTCAAGGACATGGAGCTGCGCGGCGCCGGGAACCTCCTCGGCGCCGAGCAATCCGGCCACGTCCAGGCGGTCGGCTTCGAGCTGTACCTGCGCATGCTCGAGGAAGCGGTCAGGCGCGTCCAGGCCGGCGATGCCGCCCCCCCCGTCGTCCCCACCGACGTCTCGCTCGACCTCCCGGCCTATCTCCCCGACGACTACATCGTCGCCCCCGACGCGAAGCTCGACATCTATCGCCGGCTCACCGCCCTCACCGAGCCGGTCGCCATCGAGGCGCTCAAGGGCGAGGTGCGCGACCGCTTCGGCCCCCTCCCGCGCGAGGCGCATCACCTCTTTGCCAGCGCCATCCTGCGCCTGGTCGGCGGGGAGCTGGGGATCGAGGGGATCCTCGTGCACGGTGACGAAGCCCGTGTTACTTTTCGCGACTCCGCGACGCCGCGCCTCAAGGGGCTCACGGCGGCCTTCGGAGAGGTGCAGTTCCGCGCCGAGATCCGGCGCATGCAGCCCTTGTCGCTCAAGCTCACCCGGCTTGGCGGCGCCGGCATCCTCGACGGTCTCGTGCGCGCCCTCTCGCTCCTGCGCCCGAACGATCCGCCGCGGGGCGGGTAAGCAGCAGTCTCACCAGCATCTTCATCCGGACCAACATGACTCGCCTTCGCTTCCTCGGTGGTGCGCTCGCCCTTGTCTCGCTCGTTGCGTGTGATGGATTGAAAGAGGCCTTTTCCTCGCATGTCGACGTCGCGGCGCGCGCCGGGTCGCAGGAGCTCTCGGTGCAGGAGCTGGCCGACCTCCTGGGCAAGTCCCGCGTCCCCATCCGCAAGGAAGTCGCGCAGAGCATCGCCGATGCCTGGGTCAACTACCAGCTCCTCGGTGTCGCCGCCGCCAACGGCGATTCGCTCAACGACGACAAGCTCATCGACGAGGTCATGTGGCCGGTCTACACGTCGGCCAAGACCAACAAGTTCTACAAGCAGGTCTCGGACAAGTGGGTCACCGACACCTCCGATGCGACGGCCTCGGCGGCCTTCGAGAAGGGGGACCTCCTCGCGGCCAGGCACATCCTCTTCCAGGTCCCCGCAGGGCAGGACGCCGACACCCTGGCGGTGATGCAGAAGGCCGAAGGGGTCCGCAAGCGCGCCACGACCGCCAACTTCGCTGCCCTCGCCAAGGAATACGGCACCGATGGCACGAAGGACGTGGGCGGTGACCTCGGCGTCTTTCCGCCGTCGGCCATGGTCCCCGAGTTCTCGCGAGCCGTCGCCGCCCTCAAGCCGGGCGAGATCGGCCCCCTGGTGCGCACCCAGTTCGGCTATCACATCGTGCGCCGCTCCACCTACGCCGAGGCCAAGGGGCCGTTCCTCCAGCAGTTCGCGCAGCGGCAGCGCTTCGTCGCCGAGAGCACCTACATCACCGGGCTCGAGACCGAGGGGAAGGTCGATGTCAAGGAGACGGCAGCCAAGACGGTCAAGGCCGTCGCCGCCGATCCCAACGAGCACGAGAACGACCGCACGGTGGTCGCCACCTCGCGCCTCGGCAACTTCACCGCCGCGCAGGTAGCCCGCTGGATCAACGGCTTCCCGAACCCGGACCAGATCCGCGGGCAGATTGCCCAGGCTCCGGACTCGCTCATGAAGACGTTCGTCCTCAACCTCCTGCGCAACGAGCTCATCCTCGATGCGGCGGAGAAGGCCAACGTCACCACCGACAGCGCCGAGACGGCGGAGATCCGCAACTCGTTCAAGGGGCTGGTGGGGAACGTCTGGGCCGGGCTCGGGATCGCCCCGTCGGCCCTGGGTGACAGCGCCAAGAACAAGGGGGAGAAGGCGCGCCTGGCCGCCTCGCGCATCGACGAGTACCTCGGCCGGCTGGTCAACGGCGAGGCGCAGTTCGTCGAGGTGCCGGCGCCGCTCGTGCAGGCGCTCCACAAGAAGTACGACTGGAAGATCAACTCGGCTGCCCTCGACAAGGCGGTGGCCGACGCGCAGCCGATCCGTGCCAAGGCCGACTCGGCCCGCGCATCCCAGACGCCGCCGTCCGCCGTCCCGGTCCCGGGGGCCACGCCGCCGTCCGCCGACACGGGTGCCCGGAAGTAACGCGGGTCCACTCCGATGGTTCGGGCGCGGGCGATCCTCCGGGGTCGCCCGCGTTGAACTTGTCTCCCCCAATTCGTGTACCTTGAGCGCATGAGACATCTGCTTCGGGTGGCGGCGGCGCTGGCCGCCATGCTCACCGCCACCGCGGGCGCGGCGCACGCGCAGCAACCCATTCACATCCCCGTCGACAAGATCGTCGCCGTGGTCGGACAGCACGTCATCCTCTGGAGCGACGTGCTCGAGGAGTTGTCGCAGCGCCGGGCGCAGGGGCTTCAGGTCCCCGAGGATTCCACCGCCCAGCTCGCCCTGGCCCGCTCGATCGTCAACGAGATGATCGACGTGGAGGTGATGGTCCAGCGCGCCCAGCGCGACACCTCCATCACCGTGGCCGACGCCGACCTCACGACCACGGTCGAACAGCAGATGAAACGGCTGCGCGACCAGTTCAAGAACGAGGGAGAGTTCGCGCAGGCGCTGAAGAGCGGCGGCTTCGGCTCCATCGAGGAGTATCGCCGCTGGCTCACCGACCAGGCACGGCGCCGTGCCCTGCAGGAGCGACTCGTCCAGAAGATGCGGCAGGACGGGAAGATGATCACGGTCGCCGTCTCCGAGGACGAGATCACCGATGCGTTCAATCGGGAACGAGAGCGCCTCCCGAAGCGCCCGGCCACGGTGACCTTCCGCCAGATCGTGGTCCCGACCGAGGCGTCCGAGGCGGCCCGCAAGGTGGCGTACGCCCGCGCGGAGTCGGTGTACAAGGACCTCACCAGCGGCGGCGACTTCGAGAAGATCGCGAAGCGCGTCTCCGAAGATTCGGGATCGGCCGTGCAGGGGGGCGACCTCGGATGGTCGCGCCGTGGCCAGATGGTCCCCGCGTTCGACCAGATGATGTTCCTCCTCCCGCCGGGGCAGATCTCGCCGATCGTCGAGACGCAGTTCGGCTTCCACATCATCCGCGTCGATCGCGTGCAGCCGGCGGAGCGCAAGGCGCGGCACATCCTCATCAAGCCCAAGTACGACTCGGCCGACATCGCGCGGGCGCGAGCGCGGGCCGACTCGGTGCTGATGCTCTGGGAAAAGGGAACTCCCTTCGACACCCTCGTGGCGCGCTTCCACGACATCGCCTCCGACGAGGCCAAGGGGGTGCTGGAGCCGTTCGAGCGCTCCCGCCTCCCCGAGTCGTACCAGAAGGCCTTCGACGGGAAGAAGAACGGCGACTTCGTCCCGCCGTTCGAGGTCGAGGATCGGCAGCGCGGGGTCCCGAAGTTCGTGATCGCCCAGCTGGTCAACGTGGCGGAAGAGGGCGACTACACCGTGCAGGACCTGCGCAACCAGATCCGGGAGCAGCTGTCGCAGGAGAAGTCGTACCGACGCCTCCTGGACGGCCTGCGCAAGGACACCTACGTCGCCGTCATGCTCGACGGCGCAGGGGCGGTTGGGGGCTCGGACGCCCTTCGCTGAGTTCGGCGCCGACGCCCCCTCGCCTCGCCTCGCCGTCCATGCCCCGCCGCCCCATCGCCATCACCCTCGGTGATCCTCGCGGGATCGGCCCGGAGGTCGTGCGCAAGGCGCTTGACAGCAGCGAGGTACAGGCGCTCGGGGCGTTCGAGCTGGTCGGCCCCACGGGGACGGGGTTGGACGTGCAGCACGCGGTGGGCGAGTGGCACGCCCGGGGGGGGCCGGCCCTCGCTGGCCGGCTGGCCGGCCTCGCGATCGAGCGCGCGGTGCAGCTGGCGAAGTCCGGACGGGTGGGCGGGATCGTCACGGCCCCCATCGACAAGGCGGCGCTGCTGGCCGGAGGCTACGACTACCCGGGGCACACCGAGATGCTCGCCGCCCTTACCGGCGCCGACGTGGCGATGATGCTCGCCTCCGACACGCTGCGCGTGGTCCTGGCCACCACGCACGTCTCGCTGCGCGAGGTGCCGTCGGCGGTCACGCGCGAGGCCCTGATGCGCGCGGTGCGCGTCACCCGCGAGGGCCTGCGCCACTGGTTCGGGATCGCCGAGCCGCGCATCGCCCTCTGCGCCCTCAATCCCCACGCGGGCGACGGCGGGCGCTTCGGCGACGAGGACGATACCCTCCTGGCCCCGGTGGCGCGGGAAGCCGGCGTGAGCGGCCCGTTCCCCGCCGACACCGTCTTCGTGCGGGCGATGCGCGGGGCGTTCGACGCGGTGATCGCTCCGTACCACGACGTCGGCATGACCGCCATCAAGGTCGCGTCGTTCGGGCACGCGGTGAACGTCACGCTCGGCCTCCCCTTTCCGCGCACCTCCCCCGATCACGGGACGGCGCTCGACATCGCCGGGCAGGGCATCGCCGACGCGGGGAGCATGATCGCCGCCGTCACCATGTGCGCCGCGATTGCCGCGCGCGCCGTGCCGCTCTCGCCCGGCGCGCCCGCGTCGTAGCGGCGGCGTTGCACCCGGCGGCCGCGGGCGCCTAACGCTCCCCGGCCGCGGCCGGGGCCACGTCGAGGAGCATGGCCAGGCTCTTGATGCGTCGCCCTTCCATGTCGCGCACCGTGAAGGTGGCTCCCCCCGCCGAGACGCGATCGCCCACCACCGGGAGGCGCCCGAGCGCCCCGAAGACGTAGCCGCCGATCGTCGTGTAGTCCTCCTCCGGGACGGTCGTCCCGTACTGCTCGTTCACCTCCGGGACGTGCGTCTCCCCGGGCAGGATCGTCTCGCCCGACGACGACACGACCGCCCGCCGTTCCGGCTCGTCGTACTCGTCGAGGATCTCGCCGACGATCTCCTCGAGGAGGTCTTCCATCGTCACGATTCCCGCCGTTCCGCCGAACTCGTCGAGCACGACGGCCATGTGCTCCTTGCGCTTCTTGAAGTCGGACAGGACTTCCTCGACTTCGCGCGACCCCGGAACGACGAGGACGTCGCGAATGATGTCCCGCACGGAGAACAGCATGGGGGCGCGCCGCAGCGCACGCAGGAGGTCCTTCGCCAGCACCACCCCCACGACGTTGTCCAGCGATTCGTCGTAGACGGGGTAGCGCGAGAAGTTGCTCTCGTCCACCAGCGCCAGCGCCTCCTCGAGCGTGGCGCCGATGGGAAGCGCGACGATCTCCGTTCGCGGCGTCATCACCTCGCGGGCGTTCTTCTCGCTGAACTCGAACACTCCTTCCATGAGCGCCGCGTCGCGCGCCTCGATCGCCCCGCTCTCCTCGCTGTGCTCGATCAGCATGCGCAGCTCGTCGGGCGAGTGCACCGTCTCCTCGCCCACGTCGGCGCGCTGACCGAAGAGGCGCAGGACCAGTTCGGCCGACTTGTTGAGGACCGAGGTGAAGGGGGCCGTGAGCCACGCGAAGGCCAGCAGGAGGGGCGACAGGTAGCGCGCGAACTGCTCCGGGTGGTTCAGCGCCGCCGCGCGCGGGGCCAGCTCGCCGAACACCACGTGCATGAAGGTCGCGCAGGCGAGGGCGATCGCGGCCCCGAGACTCACCCGCAGCGATGCCTCGAGCGCCAGCGGGAGCTGCTCGAACCAGCGCTCGAAGAACGCTCCCAGCGTCCCCTCGATCGCCCACCCCAGCCCCAGCGATGTGAGGGTGATCCCCAACTGGCTGGCCGACAGCACCCTCACCAGATTGCCCGTAGCGGTGAGCGCGTACTTCGCCAGGCGATCGCCCGAGTGCACCATCGCCTCCAGGCGCGTGCGGCGTGACCTGACGAGGGCGAACTCCACCGCGACGAAGAAGCCGTTGAGGAGGAGCAGGGCGACGATGAGCAGGACTTTGTTCGTCACCCTTGGAACATACCCGACCCCGTGACTCGTCGTCCACAGTACAGATGACCCCGCCACGTCGCCCTCACCCCCCACCGCCGTCCCCCGGTACGGCGCACGGCCATGCGCACGCGCACGGCCCGGGGCACGGCGATGCGCACGTGCACGGTCACCCGCGTGCGCACCCTCGGGAGCACGATCAGGAGCACCATCACGAGCACCCGCATGGGCACCATCACGTGCACATGCACCTCGACAGCGGGACCGATCCCGGGCTCCAGCGCCGGTTGCGCTGGGCGCTGGCCCTCACCGCGACGTTCCTCGTTGCCGAGGTCGTCGGGGGGATCCTGGCCAACTCGCTCGCCCTTCTGGCCGACGCGGGCCACATGCTCACCGACGTGGCGGCGCTGGCCCTCTCGCTCTTCGTCGCCTGGTTCTCCCGCCAGCCCGCCGTTCCCGAGAAGACCTACGGCTACCTCCGCTGGGAGATCCTGGCCGCCTTCCTGAACGGGGCGGCGCTCCTGGTGGTCTCCGGCTTCATCATCTTCGAGGCGTTCGGCCGCCTCCGCGCCCCGGAGCCCGTCGCCACCGGGCTGATGCTCTCCGTCGCCACGGGCGGCCTCCTGGTGAATGCGGCCTGTGCGTGGATCCTGCACCCGTTGCATGCCCACTCGCTCAACGCCCGCGGGGCGTACCTCCACGTGCTGGGGGACCTGCTCGGTTCGATCGGCACCGTCGCGGCCGGGGCCACGATTCGCTTCACCGGATGGCAGGCTGCCGATCCCATCGCCTCCATCCTGGTCACGCTCCTCATCGTGCGCTCGTCGTGGCACCTCGTGCGCGAGAGCGTCGACGTCCTGCTGGAGGCCACTCCGTCGCACATTTCGCTGGGCGCGGTGCGGGGCGCGCTCTCCCGGGTGGAGGGGGTGTCGGCCGTCCACGACCTGCACGTCTGGACGGTGACCTCGGGGATGGTGGCGATGAGCGCCCACGCCGTCGTCCCCCGTGAGGCGGATCACCAGCGCGTCCTGCGCGACGCCGTCGCGGCCATGCGCGAGTTCGGCATCCTGCATTGCACCGTCCAGATCGAGGGCGAGCCGATGTGCGACAACGGCCATCCGTAGGGCGGGAGCTCCCGCCAGCCGCCTCGTCGTGACGTAACCACCCGTCGGCGCGTCGTTTCCGGTGGAGACATCCCGGCAAGCGCGACCGACATGTGGAACCTCATGGACGACCTCCGAATCGAGAAGGCCCGGCTTCCCGTCGTGCTGATCACCCTGGACGGGGAACGCATCAGCGGCGAACTGTTCGTTCAGGCCAGTGCCCGCAACGGCTCCGGCCACGAGACGGCGCACGACGTGCTCAATGGCGCCGAGCCGTTCTTCCCGATCGCGACCATGAAGGGGCTCACCCTGCTCGTGGCGAAGGAGCAGGTGCGCGAACTGTTCGTGGCGCGTGAGGATGCCGATGAGGGCGAGTGGGACTTCGGCACCCCGGCCGAGGTGGAGGTGGTGATGCAGGGCGGCGCGGCGCACGTCGGGACGATCCTCGTCCATCAGGTCACGGGGCGCCGGCGCGTCCTCGATTACCTCAATCGGTTCACCGAGCGCTTCGTGGCGCTCTACAAGGAAGAAGGCGTCGTGCTCCTGAACCGGGCGCGCATCGCGCACGTGCGGCAGGACTCCTGATGTCCCAGATCCCGCGCCTGCTCGAGGTCCTCGCCAGTACGCGCGCCGATGCGCTCTCCCTCGTGGAGGGCGAGCCGATCACGCTCGCGCGAGTCGATGGCATCCACCCGATCACCAAGCACCCGCTCTCGGCGGCGCACTGGCGGGCCCTGGTGTCGGAGCTGATACCGTCGTCCGTCGTCGATGCGCTGGCCGAGGGGGACCCGCAGGTGCGTTCGGCCACCGTGGGCGGAGGCAAGTATTCGGTGCGCCTGTGGCGGCAGGATGGGACCGGGCGCGCCGAGGTGCGCGCGGTCGGCGGGCGCGGAAATCCGACGCCGGTGTCGCCCCCCGCGGTGATGGCCACGCCCGTCGTGCCGACCACCGTGGTCACGGCGAGCGCGGAGCCCCCGACGGGCGCCGTGGACCCGTCGGCGCGCGCCGAGATGGAGGCGCTGCTGCGCGAGCAGATGACGCGCGGGGCCTCGGACTTGCACCTGCGCACCGGCGACCATCCGCTGATGCGGATCAGCGGCGACATCGTCCGCCTCGACGCGTACGCGCGCCTCGATGCCCAGGGCGTGGGGGCGATGCTGCACGCCATCATGCCGGAGCGGAACCGCCGGGAGTTTGCCGAGGACAACGACACCGACTTCGCCTACGAGATCCCGGGGGTGGCGCGCTTCCGGGTCAACGCCTTCGCGGACCGGCGCGGGCCGGGGGCGGTGTGCCGCGCGATCCCGTCGCGCATCATCACCGCCGAGGAGCTGGGGCTGAGCCCGGAGGTGCAGGCGCTCTGCCGGCTGACCAAGGGGCTGGTCCTCGTCACCGGTCCCACGGGGAGCGGGAAGTCGACCACCCTGTGTGCCCTGGTCGACCTGGTGAACCGCGTGCGGCAGGACCACATCGTGACCATCGAGGACCCGATCGAGTTCGTGCACGAGAGCAAGGGATGTCTCGTCACGCAGCGGCAGGTCGGGATGCACACCAACTCGTTCAAGCATGCGTTGCGCGCCGCGCTGCGCGAGGATCCCGACGTCGTCCTGGTCGGTGAGCTGCGCGACCTCGAGACGGTGGGGATCGCGATCGAGACCGCGGAGACGGGGCACCTCGTGTTCGGGACGCTGCACACCACGACGGCCGCGAGCACCATCGACCGCATCATCGACCAGTTTCCGTCGGACCGGCAGGAGCAGATCCGCGTGATGCTGTCGGAGTCGCTGAAGGGGGTCATCGCCCAGACGCTCTGCCGCAAGGTCGGTGGCGGGCGGGTGGCGGCGATGGAGGTCCTCCTCGCGACCCCGGCGATCTCGAACCTCATTCGCGAGGCGAAGACGTTCCAGATCCCGAGCGTGATGCAGACATCGCGGCGCCTGGGCATGATCGGCCTCAACGAGTCGCTGCTCGAGCTGGTGGAGAAGGGGATGGTCGAGCCGAAGGAGGCGTACCTGCGCGCCATCGACAAACCGACGATTGCGGCCAGCCTCAGGGCGCGCGGCTACGACATGTCCTTCGCGGAGGCGGAGTCGCCGCCTAACGCGTCGCCGTCCCGTCCGGAGGGGGGCACGGTGCAGGCCAAGACGCCGCCCCCCCGCGCGGGGTACGGGACGCGCCGCTGAGAACGCGAACGGCGCGAGGAATCCATTCCTCGCGCCGTCGTCGTGGCTGGTCACGTGGCCGGCCACCGGCTGCCCCGATGGCCGCACGCGGGGCGAACGCCTAGGTACTGCCCTCGCCGTTGGAGCCCGTCGACTGGGGCTGGCCTTTCAACTCACCGCGGCTGCGCTCGTACTCCTCGCGCGCACTGTAGCCATAGCCTCCCAGAACCTCCCCGCCGCGCATGTAGTCGTGGCCGTATCCGCGGCCCTGGGGATACACGTCCTTCGAGGGCTCCTGCTGCTGGTGCATGGCACACCTCCGGCTAGTGTCAGGACAAATACACGCTGGCACTCCCCGTCCGGATAGGCAAGAGGGTTGAAGGTCCCCCCCCTGACCTGTGATACTTCGGGGCTATGGATATCCGCAACATCGCCATCATCGCGCACGTCGACCACGGGAAGACGACCCTGGTCGACAAGATGCTACGCCAGGCCGGCGCCTTCCGCGAGAATCAGGTCGTCGCCGAGCGCGTGATGGACTCGAACCCGCTGGAGCGGGAACGCGGAATCACGATCCTGGCCAAGAACACGGCCGTGACCTGGCGGGAGACGAAGATCAACATCGTCGATACGCCGGGCCATGCCGATTTCGGCGGGGAGGTCGAGCGAATCCTGCGCATGGTCGACGGGGTTCTGCTGGTGGTGGACGCCTTCGACGGGCCCATGCCGCAGACGCGCTTCGTTCTCCGGAAGGCGCTCGACCTCAAGCGCGCCCCGATCGTGGTGATCAACAAGATCGATCGCCCCGGGGCCGAGCCGATGCGCGTCCACGACGAAGTCCTCGACCTGTTCATCGAGCTGGAGGCGGACGACAGCATCCTGGACGCGCCGTTCATCTTCGCATCCGGGCGTGAGGGGGTTGCCACGACCGACCTTGCCCGGACGCCGGTCGACCTGGCGCCGCTGTTCGATGCGATCGTCGCCCACGTCCCCCCGCCGCCGAGCGACCGGGACGGGACGTTCCAGATGCTCGTCTCCACGCTCGACTATTCGCCCTACCTCGGCCGGCTGGCGGTCGGACGCATCGAGCGTGGCCGGGTCAAGTTGGGCGAGAACATCGCGCTCCTGCCGAGCGATCCGGCGCTCCCGGTCGTGACGTCGCGCGTCACCAAGTTGTACACGCACCAGGGACTCGAGCGCATCGAGGTCGAGTCGGCGTCGGCGGGGGACATCGTCGCCCTGGCGGGGCTGGAGGGAGTAGAGATCGGAAGCACCCTGTCGGATGTGGAGGCGCAGGAGCGGATGGAGGGGATCGCGGTCGAGGAACCGACGATCTCGGTGGACTTCCTCGTGAACAATTCCCCGTTTGCGGGGAAGGACGGGAAGTTCGTGACGTCGCGCCAGCTTCGGGAGCGGCTCTACAAGGAGCTGGAGCGGAACGTGGCGCTCAAGGTCGAGGAGACCGATTCGACCGATACGTGGACGGTATCGGGGCGTGGCGAGCTGCACCTCTCGATCCTCATGGAGACGATGCGTCGCGAGGGGTACGAGTTCCAGGTCTCGCGTCCGCGTGTCATCTCGCGGGAGGGGCCGAACGGCGAGAAGCTGGAGCCGTACGAGGAGCTGATGATCGACGTCCCGGAGGAGTTTCTCGGGGTGGTGATCGAGAAGTTGGGGCCGCGGCGAGCCGAGCTGATCGACATGCGGAATCCGGGGCAGGGGATGGTACGGGTGCGGTACCGGATTCCGGCGCGTGGGCTGTTCGGGTATCGCAGCGAGTTCCTGACGGACACGCGGGGGACGGGGATCCTGCACCACCGGTTCCTGGAGTACGGGGCGTGGGCGGGGGCGTTGACGGGGCGGACGCGTGGCACGCTGGTTTCGATGGAGCAGGGGACGGTGGTGGCGTTCGCGCTGGGCAACCTGCAGGAGCGCTCGACGTTGTTCGTGCGTCCCGGGGAGCAGGTGTACGACGGGATGATCATCGGGGAGAACTCGCGTCCGGGCGACATGGACGTGAACCCGACGAAGGAGAAGAAGCTGACGAACATGCGTTCCAAGTCGGCCGACGAGGCGATCCAGCTGGAGCCGCCGCGGGAGTTGACGCTGGAAGGCGCGCTGGAGTACATAGAGGACGACGAGCTGATCGAGGTCACGCCCGCGGCGGTGCGCTTGCGCAAGCGCATGTTGAATGCGATCGACCGGAAGAAGCTCTCTCGTGAGGCAAAGCGCGAACGGGAACGCGCGGCGCCGTAATTTTCATTCGAGGAGACTAAAGCAATGTTGCCCGAGTTCGAGTCGTCGGAGGCGCGCGGCGCGTACGGGATGGCGTACGGGACGTCGGAGGGGACGTCGTACGGGATGTCGTACGGGATGTCGCCACGGCGGGACGACGACGACGACTTTGACGACGACGTGGAGGGGGAGGACGACGAACTGGAGAAGGACGAGGAGTTCGACGACCAGTTCGACGATCCGGAGGCGATCGACCTCGACGAGGATGAAGAGGAGTACGACGACGACCTCGACGAGGATGAGGAGGATGAGGATGAGGAGGATGACGACGAGGCGGACGAGGACGAGGCGGACGAGGAGGAGGAGGATTTCGACGACACGCTGATCGACCTGGACGACGAGTATGATGCGGAGGATGAGGATGAGCGTCCTCGTCCTGGGCCGGGGCGATACGAGGAGTAGTGCCGGGTGGGGGGCACCCCACTTGACGGTGTGACTGGGCGTCTTATCTTACGCGTCCCCTCGGATCCATGGGGGGCGTTGCTGTTTGACAATCGAGCGAAGTGGTGTGCGAGGCTCTTGGAGATCCGCGGTGATCGTGCGCCGCGGGGAGAGTCACAAACACGAATTGATTCCGGATGCAGTCGTTGGATCGCCGAGCGATCGACTGATCCGAGGACTGCGTTCGAGCGAGCTTATGTATCGAATTCTCTTGGAGAGTTTGATCCTGGCTCAGGACGAACGCTGGCGGCGTGCTTAACACATGCAAGTCAAGGGGGGCCCGCAAGGGTCAACCGGC
>MEDZ01000020.1 GCA_001724275.1 Gemmatimonadetes bacterium SCN 70-22 | reverse complement strand
CCCCCCCGCACACCTCCCCTCATCTCCCGCCTCCGCCCCATGCCGCCCCGCCTCGCCCCCACCCTCACCCGGCTCACCTCCCTCGCCTGCCTCGCCCTCGCCCCGGCAGCATGGCCCCGGGCGACGCTGCACGCGCAGCAGGCGGCCCAGGGCTCGTCATCCCAGTCGGCGTCCAAGGCCAAGCGCGCCCCCACCAGGAAGCCTCCCGCGAAGCGCGCCACGCGCACGTCGGCCAAGTCAGCCAAGTCGGCCACCGCCAAGCGCCGGTCGGCAGCGAAGCACCCATCCGCCAAGGCCACCGCCGGAGGAGCGGCGAAGCCGAGGGCCAAGGCGCCCCCCGCCTTCGCCTCGCTCTGGCCGGTGAAGGGGCCCGCCCCCCTCCCCGGCTCCATCCTCCCGCACAAGCGCATCGTCGCCTACTACGGCAACCCCCTCTCGCGCCGCATGGGGGTGCTGGGGGAGTACGACGTGGACGAGATGCTCCGCCGCCTCGACCGCGAGGTCGCCGCCTGGGAGCGCGCCGACACGCTCACCCCCGTCGTCCCCGCCTTGCACCTGATCGCCACCGTGGCCCAGGGCTCGCCGGGGCGCGACGGCAAGTGGCGCACGCGCATGTCCGACTCGCTCATCGAGCGCGTGTACCAGTGGGCCCAGCGGCGCAACGCCCTCCTCTTCCTCGACGTGCAGGTCGCGAAGAGCACGCTGCAGGCGGAACTCCCCCCGCTGGCGCACTTCCTCGCCCGCCCCAACGTGCACCTGGGCATCGACCCCGAGTTCTCCATGAAGTCGGGGCACGCCCCCGGAAAGCGCATCGGGACGTACGACGCGCGCGACGTCAACTACGCCATCGACTTCCTGGCGAACCTCGTGGACCAGTACAAGCTCCCCCCCAAGGTCCTCGTCGTGCACCGCTTCACGCGCCCCATGCTCACCAACAGCAGCAAGATCCGGCTCGATCCGCGCGTGCAGGTGGTGATCCACATGGATGGCTGGGGGTCGCCCAGCCTCAAGAAGGGATCGTACGACAGCTATGTCGCGAGCGAGCCGGTGCAGTTCACGGGCTTCAAGCTCTTCTACAAGAACGACGTGCGCAAAGCGGGATGGCGCATGATGAAGCCGGCCGAGATCCTCGCCCTCATCCCCAAGCCCGTCTACATCCAGTACCAGTAGCCGGGTACCGCCGTGCCGCCAGGCTCCCCCGGCGCGCCCCCAGGCTCCCCCGGGCGCGCCTCCCGAGCCGCCGTCAGGACGCCGCCGCCATCTCCGGATCCTTCATGTCCACGAGCTTCA
Source organism: Gemmatimonadetes bacterium SCN 70-22 (assembly GCA_001724275.1). NCBI lineage: Bacteria > Pseudomonadati > Gemmatimonadota > Gemmatimonadetes bacterium SCN 70-22. The sequence goes on along the minus strand of MEDZ01000020.1, from coordinate 84,594 downwards.
TCAGCTCGCGACGCTTGGCGATGAGGTCGGCCACCGTATAGCGATCGAGCGTGGTGAGGAACGCCTTGAGCGCCTCGTCCAGCGCCGGCGCGAGCCCGCACGCCGGGGCCACCGGACAGATCGCATCCGTCGGGTCGAAGCATGGCACCAGCGCCATGTTGTCCTCGGTCTTGCGGATCACCTCGCCCACGACGATGGACTCCGCCGGCTGCGCCAGCCGCATCCCCCCGTTGCGCCCACGGATGGTCTTCACGTAGCCCAGCTGCGAGAGGCGCTGCACCACCTTCAGCAGGTGGTCTTCGGACATCCCCATCTTCCGGGCCACCACCCCCACGGTCGGGACGTCGTCCGGGGCCAGCGCGAGGTACAGGAGGGCGCGCAGCGCGTTGTCGGTAAAGCGGGTCAGGCGCATGGAAGCTCCAGATGAATCGGGCCGAAATCCGCTTTCGGCCTCCTTGATTCGAAAGTAGGAGCCCAAAGGCGGAAATCGGTCGGGCGATGCCCCCACTCGAATTTCGTGAATCCTCTACTAAGAATAGAGGATTCCACTACCGCCCGTCGATGCCGCCCTGGCGAAGCTATTCCCCACACCGAGCGCCACCTGTTCGGCGTGCCCTTTCCCAGCGTTTCAACATGCATTGCGAGGCAACACCTATGTCTCATTCGCGGCGGTCGAGAATCCTGGCGTCGGCGGGCGCTGTCATTCTCAGCGTCTCCCTCCTGTACGCCTGCGCCCCCAAGTCGAAGCAGGCGGGCGGCATCGGCTCCCTCGGTGACGCGGCGTCGCGTACCTACGTCCCGCCGGGGAGCTACGACGAGTTCTATTACTTCGCCTCCGGCGGCTTCTCGGGCCAGGTCGGGGTCTACGGCATCCCCTCGGGGCGCCTCCTCAAGGTGATCCCGGTCTTCTCGCAGAACCCGGAGAACGGGTACGGCTACAACGTCGAGACCCGGGCGATGCTGAACACCTCCTGGGGGCACGTCCCCTGGGATGACACGCACCACCCGTCGCTCTCCATGACGAACGGGGAGCACGACGGGCGCTGGCTCTTCATCAACGCCAACAACACCCCGCGCTTCGCCCGCATCGACCTCAAGTCGTTCGAGACGACGGAAACGCTGGAGCTCCCGAACACGGGCGGCAACCACGGCTCGCCCTTCACCACCGAGAACACCGAGTACGTCATCAGCGCCACGCGCTTCTCGGTCCCGATTCCGCAGCGCTCGGTGGGCTTCGACAACTTCGCCGAGGACTTCAAGGGGACGATCTCCTTCGTGAAGGCCGACGAGTTCGGGAAGATGGACGTCGCCTTCCAGATCCTGGTGCCGGGCTTCGACTACGACCTCGGACGCCCGGGCAAGGGGCCGTCGCACGGCTGGGTCTTCTTCACCTCGTACAACACCGAGCAGGCCAGCACCAAGCTCGAGGTGAACGCGTCGAAGAACGACAAGGACTACATCGCCGCCGTCAACTGGAAGGCCGCCGAACAGTGCGTCGCCCAGGGGAAGGCGAAGGAGATGGCGACGCGCTACTACCACAACACCTACGACGAGTCGACGCAGAGCGCCAAGTCCGAGGTCAAGACGTCGGTCAAGATGCTCGACCCGAAGGACTGCGCCGGCGTCATCTACTACCTCCCCACCCCGAAGTCGCCGCACGGCGTCGACGTCGACCCGTCGGGCGAGTACATCGTGGGCGGCGGCAAGCTGGCCACGGTCATCCCGGTCCACTCCTTCAGCAAGTTCCAGAAGGCGATCGCCGACAAGGAGTTCGAGAAGGAATCCTACGGGATCCCGGTGGTGAAGTACGAGAACACGATGTACTGCGAGGTGCAGAACCCGGGGCTCGGCCCCCTGCATAACGAGTTCGACGACAAGGGCAACGCCTACACGTCGGTCTTCATCTCGTCCGAGATCGTCAAGTGGTCGCTGAAGGACTGCAAGGTCGTCGACCGCGTCCCGACGTACTACTCCATCGGTCACCTCACCGTCCCGGGCGGCGACACCAAGAAGCCCTACGGCAAGTACGTGATCGCGATGAACAAGATCACCAAGGACCGGTACCTCCCCACCGGGCCGGAGCTCACGCAGTCGGCGCAGCTGTACGACATCACCGGCGAGAAGATGAAGCTCCTGCTCGACTTCCCGACCATCGGCGAGCCGCACTACGCGCAGGCGATCCCGGCCGAGAAGATCCGCAACAACCAGGTCAAGTTCTACAAGCTGGCCGAGAACAAGCACCCGTACGTCGCCCGCGCCGAGACCGAGACCGGCCTCTCGCGCTCCGGCAAGACGGTCCACATCAAGATGACGGCCATCCGCTCGCACTTCGTCCCGGACAACATCGAAGGGGTGCAGGTGGGCGACACGGTCCTCTTCCACGTGACCAACCTCGAGCAGGATTGGGACGTCCCGCACGGCTTCGCCGCGATCGGCTCGACCAACGACGCGGAGCTCCTGGTGATGCCGGGGCAGACCCGCACCCTGACCTGGGTCGCCAAGTACCCGGGCGTCTATCCCTTCTACTGCACCGACTTCTGCAGCGCGCTGCACCAGGAGATGCAGGGATACGTCCGCGTCGCACCGTCCGGTTCGCAGGTCGCCCTCTCCGCCAGCACCAGCAAGAAGGCGCAGGAGGCGATTGCCGCCGCCGTGGGCGGCAGGTAACAACCGTGCGCCGGGGGCGGGTGAACGTCGCCCCGCCCCCGGCCACGCCTCACTCAAGAGACTGACATGATGTCTGCACGTGCCCGCGCGCTCCTTGCCGTCTCGGCCCTGCTCCTGGTCGCGATGTACTTCGCGCCGATCTGGCGTGTCTACCTCAACGCCCCGCAGTACCCGGAAGGCCTGGGGATGCAGATCTGGATCAATACGGTGAAGGGGATCAAGGAGAACGACCTCGAGAACATCAACAACCTGAATCACTATATCGGGATGAAGCGCATCGTCCCCGATGCGATCCCCGAGTTGAAGCTGATGCCGTTCATCGTCGCCGTCCTCGTGGCCGGTGGACTGGCGGCGGCCGCGGTGGGGCGCCGGCGTGTGGCCCAGGCCTGGATCGCCGTCTTCCTCGTGGTGGCCCTGGTCGGCCTCGTGGACTTCTGGAAGTGGGAGTACGAGTACGGCCACGACCTCGACATGGAGAACGCCATCATCAAGGTGCCGGGGATGTCGTACCAGCCGCCGCTCATCGGCTCCAAGCAGCTGCTGAACTTCACGGCGACGTCCATACCCGGGGTCGGCGGCTACGCCGCGATCCTCGCCCTCGGGCTCGGGGTCCTGGCCCTCGTGATCGACCGGAAAGGGGTGGTGGCACCCGACACGGCCCGCAAGGCGGCGACCGCCCGCAGCGCAGCGCTGGTGGCCTGAGTGCCCCCTGCCGCGATGCGCGCCGCGCTGCGCGCCGTCCTGCGAGTCGTCCTCGCCGTCGTGGTGCTGACCGTCGTCGGCTGCAAGACCGGCGACGGCCCGCGCCCGCTGCGGGTGGGCGAGGACTCCTGCGAATACTGCAAGATGGCGATCTCCGACGTGCGCTTTGGAGGCGAAGTGCGCACCACCACCGGCCGCATCCTCACCTTCGATGCCGTCGAGTGTCTCGCCAGCTACATCGCCGCCGCCGGCGACAGCGCGAGGTTCGCGGGAGTCTGGGTCGCCGACTTCCAGGGCGGCGGGATGGTCCCCGCCGACAGCGCCCGCTTCGTGAGCGGCGGGTCGCTGCACAGCCCGATGGGGCGCCAGCTCACCTCGTTCGCCCCCACCCTCTCGCCCGCCGCCCTGACCGAGCGATATGGCGGCGAGGTCCTCACCTGGCAGCAGGTGCTGGCGCTTTCGCCGACACCGCCCCAAGGTGCAGGGGAACAAGCGCCGGCGGCGCACCAGCACTGACCTCCGCGGGGGACACGCCCCCGGGAACCCTCGGCTCCGAAGTCCACAAGCTAGATTGCGCGTCGTGAGTCCCCTCCTCACCCCGTGCTCCCACGCCCACCCGGGCCGGCGCGTGCGCCCGTCCTGGTGGGGGGTGGCAGCCATCGTCGTCATCGCCCTCGTCGCCCAGCTGGGCGTCCCCGCCCCGGGCGCGTCCCAGCCACCGGCCGTGACTGGTGGCGCCCGCGGGGCGCCGGGCGGGAACCCCCTCCCCGACCTCGTCGTCTCCCCCAGCGGCCCGCTGCACCGCGTGAGCGACGCGGTGAGCCGCGCCCGCCCCGGGCAGCGCATCGTCGTCCGGGCGGGGACCTACCGCGAACCCCTCATCCGGATCGACCGGGCGCTGACGCTGGAAGGCGAGGCCGGCGCGGTGCTCGACGGGAGCGGGCAGCACACCATCCTCGAGGTTGCAGCCGACGACGTCACCGTGCGCGGCCTCACCCTCCGCAACACGGGCCCCAGCCAGGTCGACGAGCGCGCCGGGATCCTGGTGCACGACGCCCGCGGCTGCGTGGTGGAGAAGAACCGCCTCGAGGAAACGCTCTTCGCGATCTACCTCGCCAAGGTGCAGGACTGCATCGTGCGCGACAACGTGATCCGCGGCCACGAGGCCGCGCAGACGGTGTCCGGCAACGGGGTCCACATCTGGTCCAGCGAGCGCGTGCAGGTGCTGGGCAACGACATCGTCGGGCACCGCGACGGGATCTACTTCGAGTTCGTGAAGCACGGACGCGTCGTCGGCAACCGGTCGGAGCGGAGCGCCCGCTACGGCATGCACTTCATGTTCTCCGACGACTGCCGCTACGAGGGGAACCTCTACCGCAACAATGCCAACGGGATCGCGGTGATGTATTCCAACCGCGTCGAGATGATCCGCAACCGCTTCGAGCACAATTGGGGGAGCGCGGCGTACGGCCTCCTCCTCAAGGACATCAACGACTCGCGCATCGAGCAGAACCTCTTCCTGTCCAACTCGGTCGGCCTCTACCTGGAGGGCGCCAACCGGAACCTCGTCGTCGGCAACACCTTCCGCGGCAACGGGTGGGCACTCAAGACGCTGGCCAACGCGCAGGGGAACCAGTACGAGCGCAACGTCTTCGAGTCCAACGCCTTCGACGTCGGGACCAACAGCCGCGCGAACTTCTCGCGCTTCCAGGAGAACTACTGGGACCGGTACCGCGGCTACGACCTCGACCGCGACGGGATCGGCGACGTGGCCCATGCGCCGGTGCGCCTGTTCGCCCTCGTGGTGGAGCAGTCGCCCCCCACGCTGATCCTCCTGCGGAGCCTGTTGGTCGACCTCCTCGACCTCGCCGAACGCGTCATCCCCACCCTCACCCCCGAGACCTTGCTCGACGAGCGCCCCCTCATGAAGCGACCCGCCGAGGCTCCCCGTGGTTAGGGCCCGCGGCGTCTGGAAGCGCTATGGCCGCCTGCAGGTGCTGCAGGGGCTCGACCTCGACGTGGCCCGCGGCCAGGTGACGGCCATCATCGGCCCCAACGCGTCGGGAAAGACGACCTTCAACAAGATCCTCCTCGGCCTCGTCCGCGCCGACCAGGGCGAGGTCAGCATCAATGGCCACCGCCTCGACGGCGGCTCGGCGTATCGCGCGCACATCGGCTACATGCCGCAGGCGGCACGCTTCCCCGAGAACCTCTGCGCCTACGACGTCTTCCGCATGCTGGCCGACATCCGCGGCGCCGCCGCCGGCCGCGACGAGCAGCTGGTCGAGGAGTTCGACCTGGGACACGTGCTCCACACCCCCATCCGCGTGCTCTCCGGCGGGATGCGCCAGCGCGTCAATGCCGCCCTCGCCTTCCTCTTCCGCCCCGACCTCCTCCTCCTCGACGAGCCCACCGCCGGACTCGACCCCATCTCCAGCGGAACGCTGAAGGCCAAGATCCGCCAGGAGCGCGAGGCCGGACGCACCTTCATCCTCACCTCGCACGTCCTGAGCGAGCTGGAAGAGCTCTCCGACCGCATCGCCTTCCTCCTCGACGGGCAGGTGCGCTTCTCGGGGACGCAGGACGAGCTCAAGGCGCTGACCGGCGAGCTGACGCTCGAGCGCGCCATCGCCCACCTCATGCGCCAGGGGGCCAGGACCCCACAGGTGCAACCCCACGCCGACGCCCCCGCCACGCCATGACGACCGTCCTCAAGATCGTGCGCTACGTCATCATGGACGTGCTGCGCAACCGGTGGGTCATCGCCTACGCCATCTTCTTCCTGGCCGTCACCGACGTCCTCCTCCGCCTGGGGGGGACGGGGCCGCGCGCCCTCCTCTCGCTCCTCAACGTCGTCGTCCTGATCATCCCCCTCGTCACCATCGTCTTCGGCACCATCTACTGGCACGGGCAGCGCGAGTTCAACGAGCTCCTCCTCTCGCAGCCGGTGGCACGCCCCACGCTGTTCCACGGCCTGTTCGCGGGGCTCATCCTCCCGCTCTGGGGCGCCTTCATCATCGGCGTCACCATCCCCGTCCTCATGCAGCGGGCCGCCGACCCGGAGACGTTGCAGCTCCTGGCCCTGATGCTCCTGGCCGGCTGCGCCCTCACCGCGGTCTTCGGGGCGCTCGCCGTCCTCATCGCCGGCCTCGTGACCGACCGCCTCAAGGGACTCGGCATCGCGTTAGGCGTCTGGCTCCTGATGACCGTGGCCTACGACGGGCTCATCCTGTGGGTCGCCATGACCTTCCAGGACTACCCCCTGGAGACGCCGATGCTCGTCCTCAGCTTCGCCAACCCCGTCGACCTGGCGCGCGTCCTCCTCGTCCTGCGGTTCGACGTTTCGGCGCTCATGGGCTATACTGGAGCGGTGATGCAGCGCGTCCTCGGGAGCCCGCTGGGAATCGCCGCGGCCCTGGGCGGACTCGCCGCCTGGTCCATCGTCCCCGGGCTCTTCGCCCTCCGCGCCTTCCGGCGTAGGGACTTCTGAGACAGGCGTATCCGCATCTCCCCGACCCCCATACCTGTAGTAATTTTATAGCATTCCATCCGAGCACGACCGTACCACCCGTCACGACCACAACACGCCCATTCATCGAGGAATCTGCATGCGTCACTTGATCCCCGTCGCCGCCCTCGCGCTCGTCGTCACTGCCTGCGGTGGTGGAGGTGAACCCGCCGCCGAGAACGCCGCGGCGGAGCCGGCAGCGGCCGCGACCGCCGCCTCCAACCTGTCGTTCGACCCGGCGACGATCACCCCCCAGATGCTCGCCCTGGGCGACTCGCTCTTCCACGGCCTCATCGGCGCCACGTCGTGCCAGGCGTGCCACGGCCCCGACGGCGCCCAGGCAACGGTGGCGCCGAACCTCACCGACGGCGAGTGGCTCCACAGCGACGGGAGCTGGGAAGGGATCTACAACACCGTCAAGGCCGGCGTCTCGACCCCCAAGCAGTTCACGAGCATGATGCCCCCCGACGGCGGCGTCCCGATGACCGAAACCCAGCGTCACGCCGTCACCGCCTACGTCTACAAGCTGGGCCACAAGTAAGGCCACGCACCCGGATGACGCGGGGCCCGCACCGTCGGTGCGGGCCCTTTCGCGTTCGCCCCGCGAGCGCACGACCGGTCCCCCCCGCGGCACCTGTCCCCGCCACCGGCCGGCCGAGCCCCCCGGGCGCATCCGCCCACGGGTCGTTAGGCAAGCACTGCCGAGGGCTCCACCGTATCGAACAGGAGCGAGCAGCAGGTCACCCCCCCTTCGGCCTTCGCCAGCTCCGACGCGTCCACCCCCACCACCCGGATCCCGTGCGCGCGCAGCATGGCCTGCGTGCGCGGGAAGGCGGTGGAATGGACCACCGCCCCGTTCACCAGGACCGCGTTGGCGGCAAACGGCTCCCCCGCATCGACCGTGAGCGCGTCGTACCCCTCGAAGTGCGCGGCGTCGACCCACTCCGGGTTGACGAGGATCCACTCCGGTCCCACCTGCGTTGCCGCCGACTTCAGGTGCAACGCCCCCCGCACCGGGACCTCGCACACCGCATAGCCATACGGCGCCACCAGCGCGCCAAGCGCGGCAACCCCCTCGGCCGACGTGCGCCGCGAGCGCCCGACGTAGAGGGTCCGCCCCAGCCGCAACACGTCCCCCCCGTCCAGCGTCGCCTCCCCGGTGATGCGCACGGTGCGCCGGAAGGGGGCAAGGGCCTCGGCCATCGCGTCGACCTCCCCGCGCCGGCTCTCCGCCCCGGGGCGTGTGAGGACCGCCACCTCGTCCAGGACCAGCGCCGTGTCCTCGACGAACACCGCGTCGGGGTGATCGGGGAGCTCGGGGAGCCGGACGATGAGAACACCGAGTGACTCGAGCGCCGCCTCGTACTCGGCGTGCTGCCGCCGGGCGATCTCGAGGTCGATGGGGGTGCGCGCCACGTGCGTCAGCTCGCACTGGGCGATGGAGCGCGACACCGGTCGCGTAATGGCGGTGATCATGGGGCGAATATAGCGCGCACTGGCGCCGCCACTCTCGCCCCTCGATTTTTCGACCGCCCCCTTTCTCCTCTCCCCTCCCTCCTCTCCCCTCCTCCGGCGCCATCCTCCCCGTGACCCAACCGATCGCATTCCACGAGCCCCCGCGCTTCCCGCGGGGGTTTCGCTGCGCCTCCCGCAACGTCGGCCTCAAGCCCACCGCGCGCGACCTCACCCTCTTTGCCAGCGACGTGGAGTGCAGCGCGGCCGCGCTCTTCACGCGCAATCACTTTCCCGGGGCCCCGATCATCCTCGGGCGCGAGACGATCCGCGGCGGGCGGCTGCGCGCCGTCATCGCCAACAGCAAGTGCAGCAACGTGGCCACCGGCGACGAGGGGGTCCGTCGCGCCCGCCGCATGGCGGCGGCCGCCGCCGCCGAGCTCGGGACGAGCGCCGACCGCGTCCTCGTGAGCTCGACCGGCGTCATCGGCGTCCCGCTCCCCATCGAGAAGATCGAGGCCGGGGTCCCGGGCATGGCCGGCGAGCTGCAAGACGATCCCTTGTTAGGCGCGGAGGGGATCATGACCACCGACACGCACCCCAAGGCGCTGTCGGCGAGCGTGGGAAAGGCCACCATCACCTGGGTGGCGAAGGGATCGGGGATGATCGAGCCCAACATGGCGACGATGCTGGCCTACATCTTCACCGACGCCGCCTTCTCGCCCGAGGCGCTCGACCGGATGCTGCGCGCCGCGGTGCACGTCTCGTTCAACATGCTCTCCGTCGATACCGACACCAGCACCTCCGACACCTGCGCCATCCTCGCCAACGGCCACGCCGGTCCCGTGGACGAGGGCGACTTCCAGGCGGCGCTCACCGCCGGGTGCATCCGGATGACGGAGATCCTGGCCCGCGACGGCGAGGGGGCGGAGCACCTCATCCGCGCCACCGTGCGCGGGGCGCGCAACGACGACGAGGCGCGCCGCGTGGCCAAGTCGCTCGTCAACTCGCCGCTGGTCAAGACCATGGTGCACGGCGCCGACCCCAACGTGGGGCGCCTCCTCATGGCGGTCGGGAAGTGCTTCGAGGTCCCCGTCGTCGCCAACCGCACCGACGCCTGGATCAACGGCTTCCCGGTGGTGCAGGGAGGGATGCGACTCGCCTTCGACGACGCCACGGTACGCGCGACGCTCGCGAGCGAGGTCGTCGACCTCGTCGTCGACCTGGGAGTGGGGACGGCGACCGCCGTCGCCTACGGATGCGACCTCACCAAGGGGTACGTCGAGGAGAATGCGGCGTATTATTCCTCATAGGGGAGAAGACGAGAAGACGAGAAGACGAGAGACAAAAAAAACCCCCGGGATTGCTCCCGGGGGCAACTCGCATCCAGCGACCCTAGCACGAAGGCGAACGGGTATGAATGCGAGCGTGTGATCAGCAACAAGACGGCTGCAACCGCCCGATGGTAACGCTCTAATCTTGCACCCCCAGCGCCGGGATCCGGAGGGGACCATTTCCACCCACACGACAGGCGTCGCCGTCATCGGCGCCGGAATCCTCGGCACGCGTCACGCCCGGGTATACGACGAATTCGACGAATCACGGCTGGTCGCGGTGGTCGACCACGACCCCGCACGCGCCGCCTCGGTGGCGGCGCCTCGTAAGGCGCGCGCCTTCGGCAGCGTCGCCGAGATGCTGGATGCCGTCGGCCCCGCCGGCTCGGGCGAAGTGCGCGCCGTCAGCATCGCCACGCCCGACCACCTGCACCACGAACCCGTCGTCGCCTGCCTCGAGGCGGGGGTCGACGTCCTCGTGGAGAAGCCGCTCGCCACCTCGCTCGGCGAGGCGCACGCCATGACGGCCCTCGCCAGGGCGAAGTCGCGCGTCCTGATGGTCAACTACAGCCAGCGCTGGCTCCCCGAGCATCGCCGCATCGAGGAGCTCCTCGCCGACGGGAGCCTCGGCGCACCGGCGTTGATCGAGTCGCACCGCTGGGACGCGGCATGGGTCCCGGAGCGGATGATCGGGGCGTGGAGCGACAAGACGACCCCCATCCACTTCATGTCGTCGCACGACATCGACCTCATCCTGCACTGGCTGCGCGACCACGTGGTGAGCGTGACCGCCGTGGCGCATCATGGCGCGCTCGGCGCCGCGCGGGCGCTTCCGGGGCGTGTCGACGGCTACCTGGCCACGCTGCGCTTCTCGCGCGGGACGGTGGCGTCGCTCCACTCGTCGTGGATCCTCCCCGACACCTTCCCCCTGGCCGCCGACTCCCGGCTGGAGCTCCTCGGGGCCAGCGGCGCCGTCTTCCTGGGCGGGAGCACCCGGGAGCTCGAGCTGTACACGGCGGGGCACAGCGCGCGCACCACCTTTGCGGGGCCGTCGACGGCCACCGAGGTGAACGGGCGGATCGAGGGGGCGTTCACGGCGTCGCTGCGCGATTTCCTGGCCGCGGTGCGCAACCGGGAGCTGGACAACCCGGCGTCGGCGGAGCGCACGCTGCACGTGGTGGAGGTGCAGGACGCCATCATGCGCGCGGCCGCCACGGGTGAGGTGGTGCGGCTGGCGGCGCCGGCGCGCCCCTGAATCGCACTCGGCGACTCGCGGCGCGGGCCACGACTCGTCCGGGGGCGGCGCCGCGGGCCGGCGCCGCCCCCGCGCCCTTCAGCGCGTCCCCGGGCGCGGGGTGATGGCCGCCAGCAGCAACAGCTCGCCGGCGTCGGCCCGCATCCCGTGGAGCTCGTTAGGCGCGTAGGCCACCACGTCGCCGGCCACGCAGCGCCGGTCGACCGGGGCTTCCCCATCCTCGCCCACCAGGATCCCCGAGCCCTCCAGGACCGTGAGCGTCACCGTGGACGGGCTGCGATGCGGCGCCACCTCCTGTCCGGGGGCCAGGCGGAAGACCAGGAGCCGCAGGTCGTCGGTATCGTGCACGAGCGCCGTCGCCGCGCGATCCGGCTTGGCCGAGACCGCGCCCCGCGCGGCCGCGCGCGGGTCGATGACGATCACGACACCACCTGCTCGAGCGCCGCGACGAGCGCGTCGAGGTCGATCCCATCGCCGGCCGCCGCCTCACGCAGCGACTGCGCGCCGCCGCAGCAGGCGTCCACGCCGAAGGCGTTGAAGACGGAGATCGTCGCCGGATACTTCATGAGGACGTCGTTGACACTCCACGACGGATCGATGTGTGCGGTGGCGCCGGCGGCGGGAGCGTGGCTCCCCGTCGCGTCGCCAGGAACGTGGGCCGACATGGCACCTCCAGGGCAGATGGAAAGAAATCGGGCTCCCGCAATCTAGCATATTTCGTGCAGGATTGGGGGCGGCGGCCCGACACGCGCGAAGTGTATACTTGCCGGCGCGCGCTCCGCGCGAAGCGAGGACTCCGAGACCAGGGGATGCAGATGATCGAGCCAGGCGCCGTGGCGCTCGTGACCGGCGGGGGGCGCGGGATCGGTCGCGCCGCCGCGATCGCCCTTGCCCGCGCGGGGATGCGTGTCGCCGCGTGCTCACGCACGCTGGGCGACGTGGAGGAGGTGGTGGCCGTCATTCGCCAGGCGGGGGGCGACGGAATCGCCATCGAATGCGACGTCGCCGACCCGCGGCAGGTGGCCGGCGCCTTCGACACCGTCGAGTCGACGCTGGGGCCCCTCACCCTCCTCGTGAACAACGCCGGGGTGGGGACCGTGCGCCCCGTCGAGGTGGCGGACTACGAGGTGGAGGAGTGGGACCGCATCGTCAACGTGAACCTGCGCGGGGCGTTCCTGTGCTGTCGCGCCGCCGCCGCGCGCATGCGCGAGCGGCGGCGCGGGACGATCATCAACATCGGCTCCATCTCCGGCTACGAGTCGGCGCCGCTGGTCTCGCCGTATGGCGTCAGCAAGTTCGGGCTGGCCGGGCTGACGCAGGCGCTGCGCGCCGAGAACCACCGGTACGGGGTGCGCGTCTGCTCGGTGAGCCCCGGCCCCACCGACACCACCATATGGGACAAGAAGGCGACCCCCATCCCCGCCGATGTGCGCGCCGTCATGATGCGCTCGGAGGAGGTGGCCGACGTGATCGTCTTCATGGCGTCGCTGCCGCCTAACGTGCGGATCGACGACATCGTCGTGCTCCCCAACCAGTTCCCGCTCAAGCTGTGGGACTACCGGATCGACTAGCGGGAGAGCGGCGCCGCCGATCCTCACGGGGAGCGGCAGCTGACGGGGAACCGCGCATGACGGGTCCCATCGCCCGACCGGTGTGACGCGACCCGTCGTCAGGCGTCCAGCAGCCGCTGCACGCGTTCCCGAAGCGACGGGAGCAGCTCGTGCGCGAACCACGGGTGGCGTGCGAACCACGGCTGGTTGCGCGGCGAGGGGTGCGGGAGCGGGACGTGCCCCGGTCCGTACTCGCGCCACGCCATCACCGTCTCGGTGAGCGACCCCTTGCGCCGGTTCCCCAGGAAGTGGCGCTGGGCGTACTGCCCCACCAGGAGCGTGAGCTCGACCCGTGGCAGCCGGGCCAGGAGCTTGTCGAGCCAGAGTTCGGCGCACTCGCGCCGGGGGGGGAGGTCTCCGCTGGCGCCGCGCCCGGGGTAGCAGTACCCCATCGGGATGATGGCCACCTTCGACGCGTCGTAGAACGTCGCCGGCGTCACCCCCATCCAGTCGCGCAGGCGGACGCCGCTGGCGTCATCCCACGGGATCCCGCTGCGGTGCACGCGGAGTCCCGGCGCCTGCCCCACGATCAGCAGGCGCGCCGTCGCCCCCGCCTGCAATACCGGGTTAGGGCCGAGTGGGAGGTGGGCTTCGCAGGCGCGACAGGCGCGCACCGCGGCGAGCAGCGCCTCGAGCGAGGCATAGTCGTCGGAGATGGGGGGCGTCCACGTCGGCACTCCTGCAAGATCGGCGCTGCACCGCCCCCCGCAACCCTCTCGTCTTCTCGTCTTCTATTGCAGGAACATCCGCCTGACCTTCCGCTTGATCGGATCGTTGACCATGTGCGTGTTGGCCAGGATGATCATCGTGACGCCGCTCGTCCCGAACTGCTCCACGTCGGCGTCGATCCCCTCGAAGTCTCCCCCGTGTCCCCAGTACTGCGGGCCGTCGAAGAGGGCGAAGCCGTAGCCGTAGATCGGTGCCCCCAGCTCGGGCTTGGGGGAGCGCATGAGGTCGAGCGTGGCGCGCGAGACCAGCTTCCCGGCGCGCAGCGCCTCGGTGTAGCGCAGGAGATCGGGGGCGGTGGAATAGCCGCCGCCGGCTGGCCCCCCCTTGATCACGTGCTCGAAGACGTTGTTCCGCCACGTCACGCCGTCGGGGCCGTACTCCGGGATGTAGCCCACCGCGAGGTTCCGGTTCACGCGATCCAGCTCGAAGGCGTCGGTGCCGGTCATCCCCGCGCGCCGGTAGATCCGTTCGCGCACCACGTCGGGGAAGTCGGGGAGGAACTTCGACAGCGGGTCGTCCCAGGAGAGCTTCCCTTCCTCCACCAGCTGGCCGATGACGATGGCGGTGAAGTTCTTGTTGGCCGAGCCGAGGTTGAACTTCGTGTCGAGGCGGTTGGGGGTGTCGGTGTCGCGGTTGGCGATCCCGAACGCCTCGTTGTAGAGCGGATTCCATTCCCGTGCCACCAATACGACGCCGGAGAAGCGCCCGTCGGCCGCCTGCTTCCGCACGTAGCGTTGCAGCTCGCGGACCCGCTCGGCGTCGGTCGTGAAGGCCGCCGGGGTGAGCGCGCCACCGGCCCCGAAGCGCACGCCGAAGCGCGTGATGCGGTGCGGCGGCGCGGCTTCCACCACCACCGGGAAGGAGTCGACCTCCTCGGCCAGCGGATTGGCGATCGCCGCCACGGCGCGCGTGGCCCCGTCGGCGCGAATGCCGCGCAGCTCCAGGCGATGCGTGCCGGCGTTGTCGCTGGCGAGGCGGCGCGCGTGCTCGTCGGCGGGCGCGAAGCGCAATGCCTCCGGCGCCAGGTTCTCCGCGAGCCAGGCGGAGAGCGCCGCGACGTCGCGCGCGATGACGAGCGTGACCAACTCGCGCGCCGGACGCGATGCATCGAGCTCATGGGAGCCTTCCCTTGGATGCGGTCGTGGCCGGCGCTGCCGGCGGCAGGATGAGGTCGAACAGGTGCCGGGTGAAGTCGGGGAGCGAGTCGTATCGCTCCATCCCGCGGCTCACCCACTCCACCCACCCCTGGGTCGCCAGGTACGCCGCCCTCCCCCGCCGCGCCGCCTCGGCGTCGTCGAATCCCGAGGCGCGAAGCTCGCCCGTGATGAAGTCCAGGCGCCGCCGCTCCGTCGCCTCGACCCGCTTGGCGACGTCGATGTCGTGGCGTGCCCAGGCCAGGATCTCCACGTCCGGGGGATAGTCGCGCCGCCCGGCGACCAGCTCGAAGAAGCGCACCAGGCGATCGCGCGGCGTGGGGGCGAGGGAGGCCTCGCTCACCAGCCAGATCGTCTCGTCTTCCCAGAGCGAGAGGAGCCCTTCCAGCAGCGCACCGCGGTCGCGGAAGTGCCAGTAGAAGGACCCCTTGGTGACGCCCAGGCGGGCGGCCAGTACCTCGACGCGGACCGCGGTGACGCCACCCTCGGCGAGGGCGGCGACGGCGGCCGCGAGCCATTGGTCGCGGGAGACGGTGGGAGCTGCGGGCATGGAAGACCCCGGAACGGGTGAGGGCGCGGGATGCGCCGACGCCTCGCCATACGGTAGCGTATGGCTCGGGGTTTCAGAAGGTGGATCGGACGTCCCACGCGGCGGCAGGGCCTGGAGCTGGTGACGCGCGACGGCGGCGTCTACGCGCCCCCCGCGTGCGTTGCGTCGGGCCAGATCATCGTGGCGGCCGTCATCAGCTCCGCCTCCGAGAAGAAGCCCGGCCGCCACACCGTCCACGAACGCTTCTCCGACCAGAGGACCATGTACTTCCGGCTTCTATTCCAGGGGACAGTACACGTCCTCCACTCTTGAGCCCGCAGGACTCCATGACCACGACAGGGTACCGACGAATGTCGCCGAGCGTGGCCGCGACTTCGGCGTGCGCACATCGGCGGGTAACACTGTCTGGTCCGCGAGGTACAGTGCCTTGCCGAACCGAATCGGCGAGGTCCGCGTGGCTACGCGCCCCGCGCCATCGCTGTCGAGGTCCATTCGCGCCCTCGTTGCCAGAGGTTCACAACTGCCGCAGCGCCCTACCCCACCACCACCGGCGTCAACGACATTGTATCGTTCCCGAAGATGTCGACCACCTTGACGGCGACTGTGTACCGCCCCGGCGCCGGGTATTCGTGCGCCGCACTCGTGAGCTCCAGCTCCCGCGACTTGCGCGTGCGAAAGCTCTGCCACTCGTTCTCGAAGATGTAGCTCCCCGTCCACTGCTCCTGGAACTCGATGAACTCGGTCGTCACCGCGAGCCCGGGGAGCTCACCCTCGACGCCGAAGTTCTTCGGCACCTGGATGATCTCCTTGCGGCTCTCGTAGTCGAAGTCCACCGCCCAGTAGTCGACCCAGTCGGTCCACTGCCTGGTGAGCACCTCGCGGGTGACAGTCCCGTTCTTGTCCTTGCTCACCTTGATGAGCTTCCCCGCATCGCACAGCACCTCGCTCTTCCCCGCCCTGAGCTCGGCAGTGATCGACTCGGCGAGCCCCTGCGAGTAGAAGACCGAGAAGTCGGTCAGTTCCACCGTCACCCGCAGCGGGTTGTTGGCGTCGAGTCGCGGCTTGATCTCGATGTAGGCCACCTCGTGAAAGCGCACCTGCCCCTTGTCGACAGCGCGCTTGTCGAAGACCTCGGGGGGAATGGTCTTGGGGGCGAGATCGATCCCCTTGCGTTTGGCTTCTTCGAGCACGGCGGGAAAGAGCCCCATCTCGAACTCGAAGGCCAGGACATCGACGCGCGAGGCGCAGCCGCCTTCGTCGACATGGTTCCGTGCCGCCTGACGAGAGCGGCAAGCTTTCCGAAGCGTCAGGCGACAGCTGACGGTAAGCGGTGGAATCGGCGCGCGTTGCCTCTGTTTCGCCATTCAGCGAGCGCTGAGCGATCTCGCGTGGTCGTCGGTGCCCGCGCCCATCGAGCGATCACTGACGCCCCTCCCTCATCCGCGCTGGCTGCTCCCGGCGCTGGTGGCAGTCGTGGCCGCCGACCACCTGCGTCCGGCTCCCATCACCTGATCGCGGCTCGCCCTCGGGGGCTGCGGCATCGTGGCGGTCGTCGCCCCTTCGGCGCGCTTCAGGATCGCGGACGTCGTCTACTCCATGCTCCGGTAGCACCACGGGCGGCGGCCATGCGGAATGGGCGTAGTCGCGTTACAGGTGGTTGCAAAACCCGTAGCCGCGCCGTTCCCGGCACAGGGCGTCGGCGCTGCGGCTACGGGTTCTGAAACCACTTCTAGGCGAGCCTGAACCGCAGCAGCTTGACGGAGTTGAAGAAGACCAGCACGTCGGGGCCGAGGTGGATGACTGCCGCCTGCACCGGGCCTATCCAGTGCAGCAGCGCCGCCACGATCCCCAGCACATGCACCACTCCGACGCCGACGAACAGGTTCTCCTGGATGGTGCGGTATGCCTTGCGCGCGATCAGTCGCGCCTCGGCGATCTTCCCGAGGTCGTCGGTCATGAGCGCCACGTCGGCGGCCTCGATGGCGGCCTGGGTCCCGGCGACGCCCATGGCGATCCCGACGTCGGCGACGGCGAGCGCAGGGGCGTCGTTGATACCGTCGCCGACCATGGCCACGCGCACGCCGCCTGCCTGAAGGCGTCGGATCGCATCGACCTTCGCGTCGGGGAGGAGGTCGGCGAGTACCTCGTCGACGCCGAGTTCGCGCGCCACACGCCACGCGACGGTCGCATTGTCGCCGGTGAGCATCACCACTCGCCGGATCCCGGTCGCGCGAATGCGCTGGATCGCCGAGCGCGCGCCCGGGCGCAGCGGATCTGCGAGGCGAAGCACTCCCAGCGCCACGCCGTCCGCCGCGACATACACCGACGTCTCCGTATCCTCGCCACCAACGGGGAGCACGATGCCGCTTTCCGTCAGAAGCGCCGCGTTCCCCGCGAGCACCGAGCGCCCCTCCACCGTCGCGCGCACGCCACGCCCCGCGACGACCTCGAACGACGATGGCTCGGGGACGTCCAGCCCAGACGCGCGCGCAACCACGGCCGCGGCGAGCGGGTGGCTCGAGCGTCGCTCCGCCGCCGCCGCGAGGCGGATCAGCGTTTCCTCGTCGGCCGCATCGCCGAATCGCTCCACTGCCATCACCTGCGGACGGCCGACGGTGAGCGTCCCGGTCTTGTCGAAGGCAAGCACGCGCGCCTTGGCGAGCTCCTCGAGGTAGATCCCGCCCTTGAGCAGGATGCCGGCGCGCGCGGCGCGGGCGATGCCCGCGATGACCACGAGCGGCGTCGCGAGCCCGAGTTCCGCCGGCGAGGTGAAGATCAGCAGCGTGATGATGAGCCGGACGTCGCGCGTGACGATCCAGACGCCGAGCAGGAAGACGAGTACCACCGGAATGAGCCACGCCGCAACGCGGTCGGCAAGGCGCTGCACGGGGGCTCGCGACTCCTCCGCCGACTCGACCAACGCGAGGATGCGGGCGAACATCGTGTCGCTGCCCGCCCTTTCCGTCACGACGTCTATCGCCCCGAGTTCCACGACCGTCCCCGCGAAGACCGTGGCGCCCGCACGCTTCTCCTTCGGCATGCTCTCGCCCGTGATCGGCGCCTCGTTCACCGACGCGTCGCCGACGCGCACTGCGCCGTCAACCGGCACCTTCTCGCCAGCGCGCACGATCACCACGTCGCCTGGGCGCACCTCGGCGAGGGGAACCCGTGCGTCGCCCTGTGGTCGCCGCACCAGCGCCGTCTGCGGCACGCTCCCGAGGAGCGACCGAATCGACGCGCGCGCCCGCTCAGTATTCAGTTCGGCGATGAGCTCGGCGATGAGGATGATGGTCATCATGACCGCCCCCGCGACGTACTCGTGCCCGAGCATCGCGACCACGGTGGCCACAGTGACAAACAGCTCGGTGCCGACCTTCCGTTCACGCAGCAGCTGAAGCGCGGCCACCCTGACCAGCGGCCAGAGACCGACGGCCACCGTCGCGAGGAGCGCCGGGAGCGGGAGGAGGCCGGCGCCATAGACTGCGACGATCGCACCGACGAGCGCGATGCGCGCAACTGCGAGCCAGCGCGCGCGCGTCATGCGCGGAGACGCGCCAAGCGTGAGCGTTCGCTTGGGGTCGAGCACGGATGCCTGAACCGACGCCGGCGACGTCATGCGTCGGACTCCCGCTTGCTTGACGCCACCGGCCCGGCCGCCGCCGCCGAGCGCGCGGATCGCGGCCGACCGGCACCGCGTCGCTGCCGCACGCGGTGATGGAAGGCCGCCGCCCAGTCGGGCCACCGTTCCTCGAGCCACTCATATACCACCGGGAGGACGATGAGCGTGAGTAGCGTGGAGGTGACGAGCCCACCGATGACCACGGTGGCGAGCGGACGTTGCACCTCGGACCCGGGGCTCGTCGAGAGCGCCATCGGGATGAAGCCGAAGCTCGCGACGAGGGCGGTCATGAGAACCGGTCGCAAGCGTGTCTCCGACCCATCGCGTACCGCCTCGTCGAGCGGCATTCCGGCATCGCGCAGTTGGTTGATGTACGCGACCAGGACGACGCCATTGAGCACCGCGATGCCGAACAGGGCGATGAAGCCGACCGAGGCCGAGAGGTTGAGGTTCATCCCGCGCAGCCAGAGCGCCGCGACGCCGCCGATCAGCGCGAACGGGACGTTGAGCATCACGAGGAGGGACTGCCGTCCGTTGCCGAAGCTCGCGTACAGCAACCCTACGATGAGGAGCAGCACCAGCGGCACGATGAGCGTGAGCCGCTTCATGGCGCGCTGTTGGTTCTCGAACTGCCCGCCGTAGGTCACGAAGTAACCGCCCGGCAGCTGCACGCGCCGCGCGACCTCGCGCTGCACCTCGGCGGCGAAAGAGCCGAGGTCGCGACCGCGCACGTTCGACTGCACGATCACCATGCGCTCCCCGCGCTCGTGGTTGATGAGTTCCGGTCCCTCCACCACACGTACGCGTGCCACCTGCGAGAGGAGCACGCGTGCCCCGTTCGGCGCGGCGATGAGCAATCGTCCGATTGCATCGGGCGTGCCGCGATATGACTCGGCCAGGCGAACGACGACGGGGAAGCGTTTCCGCCCGTCGATGATCTCCGTAGCCTCAACGCCGCCGATCCCCGCCTGGACGGCGTCGCGCACGTCGCTCACGTCGAGGCCGTAGCGCGCGAGCGCCGCGCGGTCGAGCGCCAGCTCCACCTGCATCGCACCGGCGCTCACATCGGCCGAGACATCCGCGGCGCCCGGGACCGTCTCGATCACTTTCACGATTTCATCGGCCTTCGCCTGCAGCACCGACAGGCTGTCCCCGAAGACCTTGACGCCGAGCTGTGTGCGCACACCGGAGATCGCCTCATCGAGGCGCATCGCCATGGGTGCCGTGAAATTGTAATGGAGACCGGGGATCTCACTGAGGGCCGAGTCCATCCGCACGATCAGCATTTCGAGCGATGGCGCTTTCCACTGGTCGCGCGGCGTGAAATTCACGTACACGTCGCCGGCATAGAGTCCCATCGTCTCGGTGGCGAGCTCGGGGCGTCCCAGCTTCGTGACGATGCCCCGCACCTCCGGGAAGCGGAGCAGCGTGCGCTCGACGTCCCGCGCGATCTCCATCCCCTGCGGGAGCGACGTGCTTGGTAGGCGCCGCGTTTCGATGAGCATCGACCCCTCGTCGAGACGGGGCATGAACTCCGTGCCGAGAAAGGGGACGGAGGAGAGTGTCAGCGCGAGCACTCCCAGCGCGCCGAGCACGACCGCGCGCCGGTTCACGAGGGCGCGGCCGAGGTCACGCCGGTAGCGCGCACGCACCGCATCGAACCATCGCGACGGCTTTTCCTCCACATGCGACAGGAGAAAACTCGACAGCATGGGAACGTACGTCAACGCAAGGAGGAGCGACCCGAGGACCGCGACGACGACGGTGAATGCCATCGGTGCGAACATGCGCCGCTCGAGCCCCTCGAGCGCGAAGATGGGGATATAGACGGCGACGATGATGCAGACGCCGAAGACGATGGGGCGCCCCACCTCGAAAGCCGCGCGACGAATCAGCTCCCGCCGCTGGTCAGCCGTCGGATTTACCGCGTGCCCGAGGCGGCGCACGAAGTTCTCGACCATGACGACCGATGCGTCCACGATGAGCCCGAAGTCGAGCGCCCCGAGGCTCATCAGGTTGGCGGAGACGCCGAACTGCTGCATCGCAACGAACGCGACGAGTAGCGACAGCGGAATGACCGAAGCCGTGATGAGCGACGCCCGAACGTTACGCAGGAAGACAAAGAGCACGAGGACGACGAGCAATCCGCCCTCGAGGAGGTTCTTGAACACGGTGCGCGTGGTACGTTCCACGACGTCGCCCTGGTTGTAGAACGGGCGAATCGTGACGCCGGACGGGAGGAGCGGGGTGATCTCGTTCAGTCGCGTCTTCACCTCGTCCACGACGGCCTTCCCGTTCGAGCCCTTGAGCATGACGATCATCCCCGAGAGCGTCTCGCCGCGCCCGTCGCGCGACACCGCCCCCTCGCGGGGCATGGGGCCCACCGTGACGTCGGCCACGTCGCGGACGTACACGGGCGTCCCGCCTTCTCGCGTCGCCACGACCACGTTGGCAATGTCGACGGTGTCGCCGAGGCGGCCGAGGCCGCGCACGGTGAAGCGCTCGCCGCGGTTCTCGATATAGCCCGCACCGAAGTTTCCGTTGTTCGCCTGGAGCGCGCGCTGGAGGTCCTCGAGCGAGAGGCCGTAGCCCGCAAGCTTCGACGGGTCGGCGAGCACATGGAATTGCTGCACCATGCCGCCCCAGGAGTTCACGTCGGCCACGCCGGGAAGCGTTCGCAGCATCGGCTTGATCGTGTACTCCTGGATGTTGCGCAACTCCATGAGCGACACGGGGTGGAGCGAGTCGGTCGCCTCGACGAGGTACTGGAACACCTCGCCCATCGGCGTCGCAGGCGGGCCGAGCGAGGGCTGCAACCCGTCCGGGAGGCTCCCGACCGCGTCCTGCATGCGCTGCGTCACCTGCGCCCGCGCGAAGTACATGTCCACCTCGTCGTCGTACGAGACGGTCACGACAGAGATGCCCGCCTTGGAGATGGAGCGCACGCCCCGCGTACGCGGGAGCCCCATCATCGCCGTCTCCATGGGATAGCTCACGAGGTTCTCGACCTCGTTCGGCGACAGCCCGGCCGCGACGGTAATGACCTGCACCTGGTTCGGCGTGAGGTCTGGGAAGGCGTCGGTGTTGATGCTCGAGAGCGCCCAGGAACCGGCGACGACGAGCAGGAGCGTGGCGCCGATGACGGCCACGCGGAAGCGCAGCGCGAGCGTGATGAGTCGTTCGATCATGGTCGTCTCACTCCTTCGTCATCTTGGAGCGCGCGAACTCGCTCTTCACCGCGAACGCCCCGGCCGTGACCACGACGTCACCCGCACTCACGCCCTGGAGCAGCTGTGCGCGCCCGGCGACCGTGCCGCCCAGCTGCACGTTGCGACGCTCGAACTGGGCGCCCCCCTTGCCGTCGGGGACGGCTATGAAAACCACCGGCCGTTCCTCGAGCATCTGCACGGCGTCCTCCGGCACGCTGACGGTCGCGCGCCGTTCGCCCCCCTCGATCCAGGCCGTGGCGAACATCGCCGAGCGGAGCCGACGGGCGCTGTTGCCCACGAGCGCGCGCACGGGGAGGGTGCGCGTTGACGGATCGAGCGCGCCGCCGACGCTCTGCACGCGCGCCTCGAACGTGTCGCCCACGAACGCCGGCACCACGAAGCGCACGCGGGCCCCCGTGACCAACCCCGACGCAGCACGATCCGGCACACTCACCTCGAGCCAGAGCGAGCTCGGATCGGTCACCGAGACGAGCGGGGCGCCCGCCTCAACGACAGCGCCTGGGACGGCATCGCGCGAAAGGACCACCCCTGCCAAGGGGGCGACGACGAGGGTCGAACCATCGGCAGCGCTCACGCTCATCTGTTGCATCGCGGCCCGCGCCCGCTGCAGTTCGGCCTCCGCCTGCGCGAGCGAGGAGCGCGCCAACTCGTCGTCCGCCTGCGACCGCTCGAGCTCCTGCCGCGAGATCGCCTTGGCGATGAGCAGTCGCTCTGCGCGCTCCCGGGCGGTACGCGCGTATGTCGCCCCGGCGCGCCGCGAGTCGAGTTCGGCGACGGCCTTGTCGAAATCGGCGCGCGCGGCGCTAGCCTCCGCACTCTGGAGCGTCACGAGCTGCTGGCCAATCGTCACGCGCTGCCCGGGCTGCACGTGCACGCGCACGACGCGCCCACGGCCCGGCGCGCCGAGCCGCGCAGTACGATCTTCGTTAGGCACGAGCTGTCCGGGGACCTCGAGCACCGATGCGCCGGAGCTCGCGGCGACCGGTTCCCAACGCACGCCGCCGTGTTGCACCTGCGCCGCACTGAAGATGACGACGTTCGGGTCGGCGGCCGCACGGACGGATGCCGCTTCCTGCTCCTTGCCGCCGCACGAGGCCAGCCACGCAACGGTGGCGACGACGGCAAGCGGGCGCACAGTTCGTTCCAGGGATGTCGGGATCACGGGCGGGCTCCATCGCGGCCGGGGGCGCGCGTGTCGGTATCGGTGGGAGGAGGCGCGGGGGTGAGTTCGGCGCCAGAGAGCAGTTCGAGCTCGAGCAGGCTCTCGCGCTCGGCGACGAGCACCTGGTAGTAGGCCGAGCGGAGATCGGCGAGAGTTCGCGAAGCATCGATGACCTGGAGCAGGCTCGTGGCGCCTTCGCGGTATGCGGCGAGCGCGATGCGCCGCGCCTCCTCGGCGCGAGCCACAACCGAGTCGCCGAGGTGTGTGCGGCGCTCGACCATGAGTCGCGCCGCCTGGTGTGCGGCGGCCACTTCGGCCGTCACCTGGCGCTCCCGCCAGGCGAGTTCGAGCTCGGCCGCCGCCGCTTCGGCGTTCGCGCGCCGCACCTCGCCGCGATTCTGGTCGAAAAGTGGTAGAGGGAAGCTCAACCCGGCGATCACCGTGTTCTGGTCGCCGATGCGCTTCGACCCAAAGCTGACGCCCACCTGACGTACCGTGAGCGCCCGCTGGTACCCCGACTCGGCGCGGGCCGCCGATACACGCGCGCGCGCAATGCGCAACTCGGGGCGCGCCGTACGAGCGCGCGCGAGATAGTCGTCGAGCGCCATGAGCGCGGCAACCGGTGTCGCGCCTTCGCGCCGCCCCACGTTCGGGACGACCGCGTCTGTGTCTTCCATGCGCACGGCCACGACCGAGATGTCCGTCGGCGATAGCGCTGCGCCGAGGTAGGGTGCCAGACCGCCGCGCGAGCGTGCGAGTTCGGCCTCGGCGAGCATCAGCGCCGCCTCGGAGCGGTCCAGCTCCACCCGCACGCGGATCAGGTCACCCTCCGAAGTCACCCCCTCGCGCACGCGGGCGTCCGTGAATGTCGCGAGTTCGGCGAGTCCATCTTGCACGTCGGCCGCTCCCTGCGCGACTGCCTGCCTCAGCACAACACGGTAGTAGGCACGGGCGGCGTCAAGTGCCACGGAGCGGCGCGCGAAGTCCAGCTCTGCCTCGACGGCGCGCAGCCCAGCGTCGGCGGCGCGCACACGGGGCCATCGCTGGAAAAGCCCCTCGAGCGGGAGGGTGGCGAAGGTGGAGGACTCGCGCGGGAGTCCGGGGATGGACGCGCCACCTGGCAACGGAGCGTTCTCCAATTGCCAGGTGAAGACGGGGTTGGCGAGCGAGCGCGCGGTCAGCCGCGTGCCCTCGGCGCCGCGGACACGGGCGCGTGCCGCTTCGATGAGGGGATGCTGCGTGAGCGCGCGCGCGAGAACGTCGGTGAGTCGAAGGGAGTCGACTCGCGTGGACGCGCCCTGCGCGTGCGCGACACGTGCGGCGAGGGCGAGCGCGACGCCCGCGAGGGGGCCACGCATACGAATGTTAAGCATAACGGAGAGTAGCGGTCGCGGAGGTCCGCGCGGCCGAGCGGTCGCCGCGACGGCGCCGAACGCACGCTCGACGCGCCGAGTTGGGCGCGGAGCGAAGCGTGTCGACTTAAAGGGTGCCAGTCCGCCTAGGGGCGACTGGCGGTGGTGCTGGTCAGCCGAGCGGTGGCGCTCGAGGCTGATCCGCGGATGCGCTCTCCGCGCTTAGCGCGGGGGTATCGTCCGCACGCGCGACCGAGATCGGCTCACGCACCACGGGCAGCGCGACGAGCACAGCGACCGTCGCGGTGAGGAGGGCTACCGAGACGGGCTCGACAATCCTGGTGTTACGCGTGTGCAGTCCAGCATGGTCGTACGCGTCAGCGCCGTCGTCGAGGGCAGACGAGGGAGCGGACGACGTACCGCCGGCGACGACGGCCAGCAGATCCGTGCGCGCGTTCGCATGCGCAACGCCATGCGCCATCGCCGTCAGCGGCCCAGCGAGGGCGATGACGGCAGCGAACATGAGCGTGACTGCACGCAGGACGGGACGAATCCGCATGCTGCATATCCTAGTCACGGCCGGGCACTCTGGCAATGGTCGCCTCCTCGACGCCAAACTGCCCTACACACGTCACAAGGCCAGCCGCTCCTGCCGTCGTACTTCGCACGGTCTCACGTGCGCTCCTCCGTCGGACGATCCATCGTACGCTCGTCAGGTACGTGCGACCCGCCCCGAACTCGCGGCGCACTGCGGCGAGACTTACGTGCCCAGGCGGTCACCAAGACCTCCAAGTACGTCGGCTCAACACTGGCCGTCTGGCGGGCGCGTCGGCTCGATACGTACGCGTATCTGCGCCTCGCCACCGCGCTTGCCGCCAACCGCAACGACGTTGAGGCGTGGCACCGCGACATGATTCCGGCCTCGTCCATGGTCAACGACCGCTACCTCCTCCGTTGGGATGCCGCCCAGCGCTCTCCCGCGCATCGTCCAGAAGGGGAACGTCAAGGCATTTGGTTCTTGACCCCATGTCGAGTCCGCCCCGTCGCAGGCGTGCCCCGTTCGCCAGCGAGCTCTCACCTCACCAAGCGAATCCCGGGTCGACGACATCCGGGCGCTCGGGTAAGCTCCCCCGTCAAGTAGACAGTGCAGAAGTAGACTCCTGGGGTGCGGTGGGCCTTGGCAGAAAGGCGAGCGGCGGCACCCGGCCAAGGCTGTCGTGGGGCCGCTCCGTGTTGTAGCTGACGAGCCACTCGGCGGTCAGCTCGCGCACTTCGGTGATGGAGTGAAAGACGTAGGCGTCCAGGACCTCGGTGCGGTAGGTTCGGTTGAAGCGTTCGATGTAGGCGTTCTGCTGCGGCTTCCCCGGCTGGATGTAGTGCAGCGCGATGTGGCGCTGGGCGCACCAGCGCGTGAGGGCGAGGGAGGTGAGCTCCGGCCCGTTGTCCACGCGCAGCGCACGGGGCGCGCCGTGCAGGGCCACCAGGTCGTCGAGCACCGCGATGACGCGCACACTCGGCAGGGACATGCCGACGTCGATGGCGAGCCCTTCCCGGTTCCCTTCGTCCAGCACGTTCAGCGTGCGAAAGCGCCGGCCGTCATAGAGCGTGTCCGTCATGAAGTCGACGGCCCACGTGTGGTTCAACGTCGCGGGCGCGTCGAGCGGATGCACCGTCTCCCGTGACCGGCGTCGGCGCGTGCGACGCGGCAGATTGAGGCGCAGGGCGCAGTACACCCGATGGACGCGTTTGTGGTTCCAGCGCTGGCCACGCCAGCGCAGATGATCGAAGCACTTCCAGAAGCCCCATCGCGGCTGCGCTTTCACGACCTCCTCCAAGGCGTCGATCACGCCATGATCCGCGAGCACGCGGGGCACCGATGGCCGGTAGTACGCCGCCCGCGACAATCGGACCGCGCGACACGCGCGCTGCACCGAGAGCCCATGCTCGGCGGTGAGGAGTCCGACGGCCTGCCGCTTCGCGGACGGCGTCACAACTTTCGGGCGAGCACGTCCTTAATCGCCGCATTCTCCAGGGCGAGCTCGGCGTACAGCCGTTTCAGCTTCGCATTCTCCTGCTCGAGTTCCTTGAGTCGCGTCAGATCCTTCACGCTGGCGCCGCCGTACTTCGACTTCCAGGTGAAGTAGGTCTGGCGACTGATGCCGTGCTTGCGGAGGATCTCGGCGACCGGCACCCCGGCCTCCCCCTCCTTCAGCACCGCGACGTGCGACTCGGTAAAGCGGGACTTCTTCATCGGTGATGCCTCCCGAAAGGCACCCCGGAAAGTCTACGCCACGCTGTCTACCCGATAGGGGAGCTTACCGGCGCAGCTCGCCAACGCGTACCCGGATTCCATCGTGCGTGCGATCGGAATCCCCGTGGTGCGCGCAAGCACGCTGCCACCCTACGGACCGGCCGCACCTGTACCGCCTCTGCTGGAGCCGCCGGACCGTCCCGTCGTGGTCACCTTCGAGAAGCGCGAACTCGCGCGGTTTTGCGTCCGTTCCACGCGCGCCAGCGCCCCAGGAGAAACGGACTGTCCGCGGAAGTCACCCAGACGCTGTTTCGCCAATGGCGCGTCTCTCCACGGCGGAGCCAGCTCACCGCGTCGGGAGCGGCGGAGATGCCTACGCGCCGCCCGCGCATTTTTCGTCCGGCCAGATGATCGCAGCGGCCATCATCAACTCCGCCGCGGAGAAGAAGTCCGGCCGCCACACAATCCACGGACCAGTCTCGGAGCCGAACTCCATCTCCTCCCCGCGGTAACCCGCAAGGAGCAAGGCCAGTACCGCGAGCTCGGGATCGATTAAGTGTCGCAGGATAATCGCCGGGGCGCGCTTCAGCGAGAACTCTCCGTCGTCGCTGTCCGACCAGAGCACCATGTACTTCCGGCTACTGTCGAGGGAGTCGTACACGTCCTCCACTCTGGATCCCGCTGGACTCCATGGCCACCAGAGGGTGCCGATGAATGTCGCCGAGCGCGGCCGTGCCTTCGGCATACGTACGTCGGCGGGTAGCACCGCATCCTCCGATAGATAGAAGGCATCCCCGAACCGCATGGGGGACGACCGCCTGGCTTCGCGCTCGGCGTCAGTGCGGTCGAGTTCCATGCGTCCCCTTCTTGCCCGAATTTCACTCCAGTTTCAGCGCCCTACCCCACCACCACCGGCGTCAACGACATCGTGTCGTTCCCGAAGATGTCCACCACCTTCACCGCCACCGTGTACCGCCCCGGCGCCCGGTACTCATGCGGCGCGCTCGTAAGCTCCAGCTCCCGCGACTTCCGCGTCCGAAAGCTCTGCCACTCGTTCTCGAAGATGTAGCTCCCGGTCCACTGCTCCTGGAACTCGATGAACTCCGTTGTCACTGCGAGTCCGGGGAGCTCCCCTTCCACGCCGAAGTTCTTCGGCACCTGGATGACCTCCTTGCGGCTCTCGTAGTCGAAGTCCACCGCCCAGTAGTCCACCCAGTCGGTCCACTGCTTGGTGAGCACCTCGCGGGTGACCGTCCCGTTCTTGTCCTTGCTCACCTTGATGAGCTTTCCGGCGTCGCACAGCACCTCGCTCTTCCCCGCCTTGAGCTCGGCCGTGATCGACTCGGCGAGCCCCTGCGAGTAGAAGACGGAGAAATCGGTCAGTTCGACCGTCAGACGCAACGGGCAGTTGGGATCGAGTCGCGGCTTGATCTCGATGTAGGCCACCTCGTGAAAGCGCACCTGTCCCTTGTCGACGGCGCGCTTGTCGAAGACCTCGGGGGGAATGGTCTTGGGGGCGAGGTCGATCCCTTTTCGCTTCGCCTCGTCGAGCACGGCGGGAAAGAGCCCCATCTCGAACTCGAAGGCCAGGACATCGACACGCGAGGCGCCGCGCTTGCGGCACTCGGTGATGACCTCTTCCACGAACAGTCGTCCCACTGGGAGGTTGATGGGCCCCACCACCACCAATCGTCCGCCGGACTTGCCATGGAAGAAGCCGCTGGCGCCTAACGGTTCGGCCTTGTAGGCGCGCAGGATCAGGTCGCGGAACTCCCCTTCCTTCCGGGCCAGCGTTTCCTCCTTCTTGTTCCCCGTCAGCCGCCCACCGACGTTGAGGTACGCCTGGCGCTCGTAGCGCCCGAGGTTGAGGACCTCGAAGGCGCGGAAGGGTTTGCCGGTCGCCTTGAGTTCGCGTTGCACCTGGATGAGGCGCTTGCGGGTCGTATGGATGCCGAACTTGCCGAGGTCGGTGCCGATCCACTTGCGGCCGAGCTTCTCGGCGACGGCGGCGGTGGTGCCGGAGCCGATGAAGAAGTCGGCGACGAGGTCGCCTTCGTTGCTGCTTGCGCGCACTAGTCGTTCGACTAGAGACTCGGGCTTCTGGGTGGTAAAGCCGACGTTCTCGGATCTATCTGCGGGCTGCAACATCG
This sequence comes from Gemmatimonadetes bacterium SCN 70-22, assembly GCA_001724275.1. NCBI lineage: Bacteria > Pseudomonadati > Gemmatimonadota > Gemmatimonadetes bacterium SCN 70-22. The sequence goes on along the minus strand of MEDZ01000020.1, from coordinate 55,869 downwards.
AAAGTCGCCACACGTCGTCTATCGCCTTCTGATCGGTTTCGATGTAGATGACTCTTCCCTCGTCATCCTTCGCATTGACGAGCTTCTTACCCTGCTTGTCCCATACACGCTTTAGCTGTTTGACCGCTTCCGGGCGCTCTTCGAAGAGTCGGTGGAATATCTTGTTCGCAGACTTACTGTAACAGAAGATCACGTCATGATTTGACGCGAAGCGTCCGACGTTTCCCTGCATCTTATTGTAATAGTGCCACACAATTTCGTTCTGAAAGAGTCGACTTCCGAACACCTCGTCGAGCGCAGTGCGCAGCAGATGACTGACGTGCCAGTCGCAGTGCACATAGATGGTGCCTTCTTGATGCATTAGATCCCGCATTAGAATCAACCGCTCATAGATCATCGCGATAAACGAATCCGCCCCCCTCCCCCACGTATCGCGATACGCAATCTGCTCCAGGACGTTCGGCTCCTTGTGAAACGTCTCCCCGCCGATCTCGATGTCGACGCTGAAGTCCGCCCCCACGTCGAACGGCGGGTCGATGTAGATCAGCTTGAGCCCACCGGCGTCCTCGATCTGCCGGCGCAGCGCCCCGCTCTTGAGCGACGACAGAATGAGCTTGTTGTCTCCCCAAATGAGCTTGTTGGTCCACCCCTTCACCTGTCGCCCGCCCACATCGAGCCCCATCTGCGGGTCGGCTCCCGACTCCTTCCGCGGCTCGTCGATGTGTTCCAACGTCTGGAACGGCAGTACGGCGGTCGTCACCTCGCGCGTCTTCCCGTTCCACACCAGCTCCACCTCGCGCTTGTCGGCAAAGAGGATGAAGCGGTACTTGTCAGGGAGCGGCCTCCCCTGCTCGATGAGCTTGATGAGGTCGCGCTTCTCGGTGTCGGTCAGTTCGTAGGCGTCGGCGTTGGGGCGCGCCATGCTATCAGTCCTGATACTCGGTGAAAGAGGCGGCCAGGTCGGCCATGGTCGCCGGCTTGTGCTTGTTGAACCCGTCCTCATCGACAAAGAGGAAGCGATACGTCACCGCCCCCTCCTCGGCAGCGGCCGCGGTGGCGTCCAGGCACCACTGCCTGAGGCGCGCCATCTTGCGTGGCAGCTCCAGCTCCGCTCGTCCCTTGGTCTCGACGATCCACACCGTCCCGTGCACATCGCGCACGATGAAGTCGGGGATGTAGGCCGAGATCTCGCCATTGGTCTTCACGTAGTCGAGCGAGAAGCCCACGGCCAGATAGTTCTTGGCGTGTGACTGCACGTCGTTCCCCTCACGATCGAGGAAGGCGGCGAACGCCAGCTCGAAGCCTCCGGCGCGCGGCTCCCCCACGGTGCGCGAAAAGACCGACTTGTTGGAGTACTGGAACGGGCGGTTCTCGGTGCGAAAGGGGCGTGTCTCCTTGAGACGGATCCAGTCCTCCACATGCGTGCTCCCCGCCTCCTGCACGGTGAGCGCATGAATGGCCTGCTTGAATCCGTCCATCAGGAGCTTGCCGGGCGCCGGCTCCGACAGGTTGCGCAGCACCACCGGACTCTCGAGGTCGACTGGCGACTCCGCGAACAGGTGATCGCGCACGAACTGCTTCACCTTGCCATAGAGGATGTCGTATCCCCCCACCAGCCGCAGCTCCTGCATGAGCTGCCGAGCGAAGAAGGCGATGACCGCGCGATAGTCGGCGGCGCCGGCACCATCGAGCTGCACCACATGATCGATTTCGTCGTCGAGCATGCGCTTGAAGACGATCTCGCGGATCTCGTCGGCGTTGAAGGGCTTGAGCGCGATCGGCGTGTGACCGAACGCGGACGGATCGAGTGCCCCCAGCTCCTTGAAGTCGCGCGCATAGCGCCGCGAGAGCTTTGGGAGGGCGATGTCGAGCGCGTCGATGTCCTTGTGCGCGTTCTCCCGATCGACTTCGACGACCAGGGCGTCCTTGCGATCGACCCCCGCCCCCATGGGGACGTGCTCGAAGGAGACTCCCTCCTGCTGGATGGACTCGACAAACTCCATGAACGCCGGAGTCCCCATCACGCTTACCCGCTCGGGGAAGTCGGTCCCGAAGTACATGCGCCGCAACCCGCGCCCCAGCGTCTGCTCGGGGAGGATGTTGGCCTTGGACGAATAGGCCCGCAGCCCGACGATGGTGGTCACGTTGCGCACGTCCCACCCTTCCTTGAGCATCAGCACGGAAACGATGGCCTTGTACGGCGACGCCGTCGAGTCGATCGCGTTGGACTGCTGGCGCAGCAGGCGCAGCTCGTCGGCGTCCTTGCCGCTGGCGGCCTCCGATATCTCCCCGTTCTTCTTCGTGTGGATCACCAGCACCGCCCCTTCCAGTTCGGGGCAGATCTTGGGGAGGTAGGCTCCCACCTCGTCGCAGTTGCGCGTGTCGTCCACCATCACGAACAGGACCGCTTTCTTCCCCATCGCCTGGTGCTCGGCGAAGCTCTTGCGCCACTCTTCCACGCCGAGCGCCAGGTAGTCCGCATACTTGTCGGTGAAGATCGCCGTCTTGTGCTCGCGCAGCTTGGCCCGGCTGGCGGCGTCGGGGAGGACCGGGTGCTTCACCACGTTCTGGTGGATCGCCTCCACCAGCGGATAGTCAGAGACGGTCTGGACAAAGATCGCTCCGGTGTCGTGCCGCGGCGTGGCCGTCACGTCCACCTGCAGCGCAAGGCGCTTGTCGTTCTGCAGCATGCGGTGGTGGATGTCCTGGATCGACTTGAACCAGGCCATGCGCGGGTCGTGGATGTGGTGCGCCTCGTCGTTGAAGACGGCCAGTTCGTCCACCTCGCGGATGATCTCCCCCAGGTCGGTCCCGCTGTCGGTCGTCTTTCCCACCGGGCGATCGCCAAATGGCCCAAGGAAGTAGTTGCTCAGGTCATCGTCACCGAGCGTCGGCTCCGGCACCTCGTGCAGGAAGACGCGGTGGATGTTGGTGAGGAAGATGTTCCCCGTCTCGTGCGACACGCGCACATCGTCCTGGATGTGCAGGGCGACCTGGAAGTCATCGCGCCAGTTGCGCCCGTCCACGCCGTTCGGCGGCAGAATGGGATCGTTGAAGAAGATCCGGAGTCCGTCGAAGTCGGCGCGCAGGCGGTCGAGGACGATGATGTTGGGGGCGATGACGAGGAAGTTGCGCGAGAGCTCCGAGCCCTTCTCATAGAGGCGATGGAAGTAGCTCCAGGCGATCAGGAGCGACATCACCTTCGTCTTGCCGGCGCCGGTGGCCATCTTGAGCACGTAGCGCGGCCAGTCCTCGGCGAACATCCCGTGTGACACCGCTCCCGACGCGTCGAAGCGCAGCAGGTCGTACTTGTCGCGCGCCTGCCGGACATCGTAGAGCCAGATCACGGTCTCCACCGCCTCGCGCTGGGCGAAGTAGTAGCGGAAGGGGGCCAGCGAGCCGTCCGCTTCCTCCAGGAGGTGGTCGGTCTCGAACCAGTGGCGCAGGAGGGCGACCGAGGTCGGTGACGCCCCCGCATACCCCGTCGCCCGCCAGTCGGCGACCTCCCGGCGGATCCTGGCGACCAGCGGGGGGAGGAGCTTCTCGTACGCCGTGGTCCGCAGGGCCTCGTCGGCCGGGAACCAGCGCTGGTCCGGGTCGAGCGGGGTGTACGGCGACGAGGGAAAGGCGGGGTGAAGCGCCATGCGAGGGGCTCGAGGGTCCTGTTCGGAGCGCCATGAACGGACGGCGCGGGCTGAACTTACCGGTCGGGGGTGACGACGGGAGTGGGGCGAAACTATCGACTTGATTATTATCTAGCTACTAGCTTATAATCTAGTAAGTTGCTTAGAGTATAGTACATACTACTTGAGCGATGTCGGTCGCCGACTCCACCGAGGTCTCCTCATGCGCCCCGTCCTGAACCGTCAGAGCGCCCTCAAGGCGCCGCTCAACGAGATCCTGGGCCGCGAGGCGAACGTCCGCGTCCTCCGGGCCCTCTCCGGTACGGACACACCGGTTTCGCCTTCCCGGCTCGCCGAGCTCACCGAGCTCCACATTTCCGGAATCGCGCGCACCGTGGCTCTCCTGGAGGATCACGGGATCGTCGAGACCGTGGGAGTCGGCACCCGTCGCCCCGTGCAGTATCGCCGGACGCACCCGCTCGCGCCGGCAATCGAGGCGCTCTTTCAGGCGGAGCGCGCTCGATTCAACACCATCGTCGATCGCCTGACCGACGCGGCACGCCGCACCGCCCCCCTTCCTCGCGCGGCGTGGATTCAGGGCCCCGTGCTCGAGGACCGAGACGGGCCGGGAGACCCACTGATCGTGGGCCTCCTCGGCGGCGTCCGCGACCTCGAGGCGACCGTGTCCGGCTTCGAGGAAGCACTCGGGGACCTCGAGCTCGAGCAGGACGTCACCATCGAGATCAAGGCACGCACCGAGGCGGATCTCTCGGCGGGGACGGACGAAGAGCTCGCGGCACTCCGACGGGTGCTGCCACTCCTCGGCCCTCCGCCACTCGCCATCATCAGCGCCGATGCCGGCGCCGTTCCCGCACCGAAGCGGCAGTCGTACACGCACGCGGAGCTCGACGCGCGCGCGCGCGACCTCGCCGGCGCCATCGCACTCCGCCTGCGGTCCGACCCGAGCCTCGTCGCACGCGCGCGCACGCATATCGCCGAGCGCCTAACCAGCGCCGCAGCAGGCGAGCGGCGCGAGCTTCGCGAGTGGGACCGGATCCTTCGCACCATGAGCCTCCCACGCCTCAGACGCTTCCTCGTGGACACCGGCCAACGCGCCACGCGGCTCCGCCAGACGCTTCCGTTCACGGGCATCCTGTCGCCAGAGGAACGAGACGAGATTATCGCGGCCCACCAAGGCGGCGAGCACTCCAGACGCCCGTGATTGTTCGCTGAGCCGACCACGAGTCGCCCATGAAGCGCGAGGATCTCGAGCACATCATCCGGGCCGCCTGTGACATTGCCGGCGACGATGAGATTTACGTCTTCGGCTCCCAAGCCATCCTCGGGCAGTATCCGGACGCACCCGCGTCACTTCGCTTCTCCGCCGAGGCCGACGTCTGGCCCAGGAACCGGGTCGAACGGGGCGAATATCTCAACGCCATCGGCGAGGACTCGCCGTTCCATCGACAGTTCGGTTACTACGTGCACGGCGTCCCTATAACCGAAGCAGCGAAGCTCCCCAAGAACTGGGCGATGCGCACCGTTCCGGTCCGGACCCGAAGCACCAGTGGCAAGACCGCCTACTGCCTCGAGGCCCACGATCTGGCCGCTTCCAAGCTCGCCGCCTATCGCGAGAAGGACCGCGACTTCGTCCGCATCCTACTCGCCGAACGGCTGGTCAGTCCACGGAAGCTCATCGCGCGCATCCGCCTGCTCCCCGTGGAGCCGAAGGAGCGTGATCGCCTGGTCAAGTGGATCGATGTCACAGTGCGGGAGCTCGACGCCTCCCACTAACCTGGGCGAACAGCCAAGCTCGCCTGCCGCGATGCGGGGGCCGGCCCGAGATACGTGCGCGACGATGCCGCAGGCCTGTCTCGTCTCCGAGTTCCGTTTAGCGCCCGTCCATCCTCCGCCCCGCGGGCGTCGGTCGCCTCAACCCGTCGACCGACGGCTCGCATCGGAAGTGATTGACTCAGAAGAAAGGATGATGTATCATCCTTAAAGCTGCTCCACGGACTTTCTATCACCCATATGCCTAGCAAAGACTTCCTTCCGAGTCGCGTGCGCCGCTCGATGAGCGAGCTTGGCCGAGGCATCAACATCGCTCGCCGACGGCGTAGGCTTACGGCCGAGATGATGGCGCAACGGGTCGGAGTCAGCCGCCAGACCTACCGACGGGTCGAATCTGGCGACCCGACGGTCGCCATGGGGACGTACATCATGGCCATGTTCGTCCTCGGTCTCGAGTGGACCGGTCTTGAGCGAAATGTCGATCCTAAGGCCGACGAGACGGGTACCGCCTTGGAGATCGCGGAGCTCCCCAAGACGGTGCGGCCGAAGCGCACGCCTCAGCCCAAGTAGCCCGTGCCCGCCGCGACGACGCCCCGACATATGGATGTCCTCGTTGGCGACGTCCTCGTCGGCCATCTGCGCTTCACGCACGAGGGCCGTCGCGAGCACGCCGCCTTCGAGTACGCGCCCTCGTGGCTCGCTGACCCCGCACGCTACGAGATCGACCCGACGCTCCCATTGGTCGCCGGCTTTCAGTTCCCGCCGCACGCCAGGGCCAAGGACGCTTCGCGGTTCCATGGTGCGATTGCCGACACGGAACCCGATGGCTGGGCGCGGCGGGTCATCCTGCGCGACCACGCGAAGCGTCGACAAGCGGCCAAGGCGGCCGGCGAGACGCTGCCCCCCGTTGAGACAGCGCTGGATTTCCTGCTCGCCGTAGACGATCACGCCCGCGTCGGCGCGCTCCGATTTCGGGATGAGGAGGGCATCTGTCAGCGCGCCCTTGAACCCAGCCGTCGCACGGCCCCGCCCCTCCTCGAGCTTCCCGACCTCCTCCGCGCCACACGTGCGGTGGAGCACCAGGCAGAGACCTTGGCGGACCTCGAGTACCTGCGTGGGCGCGGCACCTCGCTCGGCGGCATGCGGCCAAAGTGCAGCGTGCGCGACGATGCGTGGGGGCTCTGCCTCGGCAAGTTCCCGAGCGTGACTGACGAGCGCTCCCACACCAAGGGGGAGGTGCTCGCCCTGCGCCTCGCCTCTCGCGCCGGGATCACTGCGGCAGAGGCTCGGCTGGTCGACAGCGACGGAGTGGCGGTCGCCCTCGTACGCCGGTTCGACCGGGTGCGAGACCCAGCCACGGGCGAGGACCGCCGACTCCTGCTCGTCTCCGCCGCCACCCTCATGGGGCTCGCCCGGGGCGACTCCGGGGAGCACGCGTACACGGAGATCGCGGACGTCATCCGTCAGCGAAGCGCCGACGCGAGCGCGGATCTCGAGGAGCTTTGGCGACGCATCGCATTCTCGGTCCTGATCACCAACGTAGACGATCACCTGCACAACCACGGCTTCCTGCACGTCGAGAGGGCGCTGTGGCGCCTCTCGCCGGCATTCGATGTGAACCCCTTCCCCGACCGCGTCCGCGAACTCAAGACGTGGATGAGCGAGGACGCCGGGCCCGCCGCGTCCGTCGAGGCGCTCATGGGCATCGCGAGATACTTCGGGCTCACGTCCGCGCGAGCGGCACGCGTGCTCGGCGAGGTCGAACGTGCTGTCTCAACGTGGCGCGACGAGGCGACGACGCTCGGCTTCACGGACGACGAGATCGAGAGCTTCGCTGACGCGTTCGAGCATGAGGAGCGCGAGGCCGCTCAGCGTTACGTGGACTGAACGGTTCGTGGCGTGCGCGACGTACGTGGGCGCTCGCAAACCCTTTCCGACAACTTTCCCGCGCCCGCCATGGCAGGCTCCCCTGTCGGGTAGACAACATGGAGTAGACTTTCCGGGGGGACGTCATGGCGAAGTTCCCGACCAAGTTCGGCAACGAGTCGCAACTCAATGACAGCGCGTTGTACGCCGGGAGCCCGTGGTACAACCTCCAAGGGACCAAGAAGAAGAAGAAGACGAAGAGCGGCGTCTTTTGCGCGAGGTCCGTTATTCCCGACACCCTGAAGAACCTGACCATCAGCACGAGGGGTTCACTCCGGATCCCATGACCTGGGATGCCTCCCATCCCGCCGTGTTCTTCTCGACCGCCGACTCCGTGGGTCGGCGCCAGTACGGGCCGTTAGCGGCCAGCAGCGGGCGCATGCCCGCCTTGGTGCTGACCGTCAATCAAACAGTGTACAACCAGGCCGTCGCGCTCTCGCATCTGCAAACCGACAGCACGCGCAACTACGTCACCAACGTGACGCTGGGCGGGTGCTTGCTCTTCAACTACTTCTGAACGGAGCAGCATGATGAGACTGTCGCGACTGCTCCTGTCGCTGGCATTCGCCGGGAGCGCGCTGTGCGGATCGTTCGGCGCATCGGCGCTCGAGGCGCAGGCGCCGACCACGGATTGTCCGGCGGCCGAACGGTCGGCACGCACCGATGCGCATCCCGCCGCCCGCGTGGTGCGGGACTTCGTCCGGTGTAGCACCGCGGGCACCCAGGGGCTCGTGGTCCTTTGGGGTCGGCACGCCGCCCTGTCCGACGCGACGCTCGAGGTGCTCGTGGACGCATCCCGCTGGCCGCGCGCCCGCGCGGTGACCCAGCAGCTAGAAGCCACGTTGGCCGGTCGCCATGGCGCGCGGGTGACCCACGCTGCCCTGGCGGCGGCCGTGTCGGCCTTCGACGTCGCCTTCGCGCCGCGGGCGGACCAGATGGCAGCGCTGCAACTCGGCGCCGGGCTTCCAAAGCAGATGCATGCGCCGGCGAGCGCGCCTGCCGATCGCACGCAGAAGGCGCGACTTGCCATGCTCGTGGCGCAGCTCGCCACGGGTCATCCGGACGCCACCGTCCGCGTCTCGGCGCTCGCCGTGCGCCAGCAGCTGGCGTTACTCGAGCCAGGCTTGACGCCCTTGGCGCCGGATGCGGTCCAGCTCGTCGCGAAATGTGGTCGACAGACCGAACTCGTGTCTACCGCCGACATCAGCCTACCGGTGCGGTTGACGGTGTTGGGGACAACCTACGACCAGCTGGTAGGTATCGGCGCCGCCATGAACGGTACGGCGGCACGGGCGCTGCTGCTGGTCCCGCACGGCGTGGTCGTGGCGAAGCTGGGGGATCGCGAGGTCGCGCGCTTGACAAACCGCACAGTTCCGTGTCCGCCAGGAGTGATCCCATGAGTTGGGGGAGAACTCGGCCTTCCCAGACTGCCCCGATGTTTCAGGAAACTCGGTGAAGTGGGTCCTCACGCGGCGACGACGGGCCGCGTTCCCTCGCGTGATGCGCATAGTGCTCACGGTGCTTCCTCAGGGATTTCAGCGGCAGTAGTCGACCGAGCGTCCCAGCGAGAAGGAGTTGGGAGAGCTCTGACACGACGAAGGGCCCGATCCTCCCGGATCGGGCCCCTCTCGTCTTCCCGTCTTCTCGTCCTCTCGTCTTCTGTTACCCACGTCCGATTTTATCCGCGCGCGCAGGGGATTCTATCCGCAGAAGTTCAGGGAGGCGCAGCGAATATTGTCCACCCGTTGTAGGACAACCACTTACGGCCACCACGAGCGCTCGGTCCACCTACACGAGGGAGAGTGCCTGCGACCCGACATGGCCGCCAGCAGAGGCGAGCGGAGAGTACAGCACTCCCGGGCAGATCCGGTTCTATCGGCCGTTCCGATAATAGATTGACTTATGATTCGTCCCGGCCGGCTCCTCAGCCATTGGCTGGGGCGTGTGTGAAGCGCTTGTAGATTGAGGGCATGGCCACTGCCGTCCTGACCTCCACGCTGCGGTGCCCCGCCTGCGGGCATGCGGAGACGCTGCCCATGCCGACTGACGCGTGCATCTTCTTCCACGCGTGCAGTGCGTGCGGCACCGTGATCCGTCCCAAGGCGGGCGACTGCTGCGTCTTCTGCTCCTATGGCTCGGTGCCCTGTCCGCCCATGCAGGGCGGACCGGCGGGGGCGTCCTGCTGCGGGGACTGCTCGTGAGGCAGGACGAGCAGCGGGGCGTGCGGTGGGCCGACACCGCGGGCGTGCTCGGGGCCATCTTCGCGGCCCTCTGCTGTGCCGGGGCGACGGTGATCGTCAGCGCCCTGGCTGCCGTCGGTCTGAGCGCCCTCCGCAACGACCGGATTCTCTGGCCCCTCATGGGGCTCTCGCTCCTCGTCGCCCTCTGGGGGCTCGCCAGCGACTGGCGTGCCCACCGCCGGCTCGGTCCGCTGCTCCTGGCCGGCGTCGCGGGTGTCGCCCTCGTCGCGGGCGTGGTGTTCGTGCATGGTTCGCCGGCGCGGCTGCTCATCAATGCCGGCGCCGTCGGCCTCTTCGCAGCCGCCGCTTGGAACGTGTGGACACGACGCAATTGCCGACCGTCTCTCGCCTCGGTGTAGCTCGCTGTAGCTCGGTGTAGCTACCGCCCATCGCCGGCGGCCAGGGCGACGCCTCAGCGCAGCCAAAGGAGCGGAGGCGCTCCGACTGCGGATCGGTCAACTCCTCTGGAATACGCCTCCTTCTACTACCCCGCGTCCCGCTTGCACACACGGCCTAGCGAGGTGACCATCGCCCCCGCACCGTCGGCCGTAAGAGATTATCGGGGCTTGGCTTGCGGCATCAGCATTTCGTGGAAGACGAGGCTCCGGCGGCCCGGCTCTTGCGCATCGGCGAGATGCGGACCGCCAATCTTGTCGATGCCGCCGCCCTAGGGTTGACACTTGTGCCAACTGGTAGTATACTAGGGGAGTTTCTCGCCCGCCGACCGTGCCTTGTGCCGCTCGGCGGGTTTTTTTGCCCCTACTTCCCACCACTTCCGGCCCCTCCGGCTCGCCTTGCGGCGTCATCCACGGCAGCCTGGAGTGCAGCGCCGAAAGACGTAACACGGGGCGCCGAATTGGCTGCCGCTGCCGCCGTGGGCCCGAGACTCTGGCTAGCGGGAGCGGCGCCGGTCCCGCGCTGCGCGCTCCGCGGGGTTGCCGGCACCGACGCAGCGCTGTGGGACAGCACTTCCAAGCAGGCGTCGTACTCAGCGCGGGTGAGTCGGAGCCAGTTGGTGCGCTCCACGCCGCGCTTCCCACGATGTCCCCGGTGGCCAGCATCCTTCCCGCAGGGGAACGCCGAGTACACGTGGACGAAGCGTCCCTGCTCCTGAGCGATCCGCTTGACCTCGTTCGTTGCCTCGCCCAGGTCGTTATCCTCGCTGAACAGGACGACCGCGTCGTACGCCTGCTCGCGGGCGAGGCGCACCATGTCGAGACCGAGGCGCAGGTCGATCCCCTTCTCGCGCCCCGTCGAGATAACCCGGGTCGTTCCGTCGGGGTTCGTCAAAGTCTCGCGCGTGTAGGCGAGCGGCCGCTGGGTCGTGACGATGCCGCGGTTCACCATCCGATTCAGCTTGGCCCGCCAGAAGGCGAACAGCTTCGGCCGCTCCCCCTGATCGTGCACACCGGTATAGAACCGCACGCCCACCAGGTCGAAGCCCAGCTTCTTTGCCACGAATTCGGAGAGGAGCTGAGGGTCGTAGTTCGCCTCCGTGTACCCGTAGAGCGCCTTCGCACAACCGAAGAGGTTCTGGCCGTCGAAGAACGTCATGAGCCGCGGCCTTGGTGGCGCGCTGCTAGTCGAGGTCGCGTGGCCTTGAGCCTCGACAGAGGTCGTCGGAGGAGCGATGGGCGCGGGCGACGCCGCCGTCGCCGCCTTGGCTGCGTCGCTCATCGGGCCACCGCATCGAGATCGTTCCGGATCGTCTCGGCCGCTGCGTCGCCGGGGGCGTCGCTGGACGCGCTCACGGGCACCGCGTCCGCCACCAGGACGCTGGCGTCAGCACTGGCGCCCGTGCGCGGGGCCGGCGCTGCCGCCGGCTGTAGGTTCCACTGCGCGTCGAAGGCCGCCTGATAGTCCACGTCCTGACAGAGGCACTTGCCGGACCCGTGGCGCGCCACCGGCACCAGGAGCCGGGCCGTGACGGGCCGGAGCAGGTTGAGCACCGCCTTCTGGCCCGCCTCCGGGGCGGGGATGCCTGCCGCCTCCGCCACGGTCGCCGCCCCGAGGAGCACGCCGGCGAGAACCGACTGGAACGCCATCGGCACCATCGCTGCGCGGTCCCGAGGTTGGCCAGTGGTCGGCCCGACGCCCTCCAGCTCCTGCTGGGCGTCGAGCCGACGCTGTTCGCTCTGCAAGCGGAGCACGACGCCCCCGCAGACCGCCTCGGAGTAGAAGGCGCGCAGCGGGCGCCCACGGAAGGCGCGGAGCGGCTCGACTGACACACCGAGCCCCGCCGCCATCTGGGCGATCACGTCATCCTCGACCGGCGCGCCGGTCGCCAGCAGGTGTCGCACGAGCATGTGCTGCCCCGCGAGCCCAACTGCCTCCGCGACCAGAACGTCCTCATTGGCTGCGCTCGCACTCGTCGGCATGTAGAGGCAGGCGAGGCAGGCCGTCTGGCTGAACCCTGTGTGGCGCGAGAGGCCGAGATCACCGGGCTGCGTCCACGCATTGGCGATCCACTGCGGGAGCGCGGCCTGCACCGCGACGCGGTCGCGCGCGGAGTCGAGCGCGACGAGCACGCGCGCGAGCCGCCAGGGCGTGGGGCGCGCGGCGAGGAACTGTCCCCAGCGGACGTCGTGCGGCACGACGGTGAAGGTGGCGCGCTCCGTCGGCGGCACGCGGCGGACCACGGATCCGTCACTGGCACCCGGGGCGACCGGATCGGGCGCGGTGCGCATCAGCTCCACGGCGAGCGCCACCTTCTTGGTGTCCTCGTCAGCCGAGGTCGCGAGGACGTAGCGCTGTGGGTTGGAGGCGTCGATGGCCTCCCCGTCGACGACGTGCAGCGTACCCCGGATCCCCGGCAGCCGCGCGAGCGTCCAGAGGGCACCCTGTCCGACGGCGCCAGCGCCGACGAGCACGACTTCGCCGAGGTCCACGTCGGCGAGCGTGACCCGCGCGTCGGCATCGAGGATCTCGTGCCCGGCCACCTCGCTACCCAGCCGCGTCTTGAGGGAGAGCGTCGAGAACGCGAGCGCGTCGTCGAGTCCTGCGTTCGACAGCTGCGCACGGAAGACATGGCGGAACAGGTTCGCGGCGCCGAGGCAGGCCGCCGCCGCCGCACCGAATGGGAGCGTCGTGGTGCCGCTCCCGACCGGGCGCGAGGTCGAGACGCGGGCCTCCCAGCCGCGCGAGCCGATGTAGACGGTGGTCGCGGTGTCGGCGAAGCCGAAGGCCCGCGCAGCGGTCTCACCGACGACCAGCACCACCGCGTCCGGTTCGGCGGAGTCGCACGTGGCTGCCCCTCCGGCGGTGAGCGCAATGTGTGGGTTCACGGCGCACGCGATGGCCACGAGCTCGGGCAGGAGCGCCTCCGCGTCCGTACCGTGCGCGACGAGCGCGAGGGTCGGGTAGAGCCGCGCCGCCAGGTTCACGGCGAGCGTGAGCGTGGTGCGGCCCTCGGTCGAGCGGGCGGCCATGTCGTCGAAGGCCACCACGATGGGCTGCGTGTCGAGCGCGGCCGCGAAGCGCTCGCGGTCGAACCCCTGGAGCACCGCGGCGGCGGCGAGGGCGGCCTTGTCGAAGAAGGGAGCGAGCGCCATGGGTGACTCTGTCAGCGGTGGCGGTCAGTCGTTGGTGAGGCGGATGACGCGGCGCACCGCCGGCGCGGGGAACTCGAGCCAGCCATCGCCGGGCACCAGACGGTACACGGCACACTCGTCGAGCGAGAACGGCCGGACGGCGAAGTCCGGGATCACCAGGCTGAACGCGCCCGCGGTCGTGGCGATGGGGAAGCTGTCGTCGGTCTCGCTGTGATACGCGTCGGAAGGGTGGCTGTGGAGCTGCGCGACGAGCTGGCGCCCGGTGGTGTAGAGGTACTTGTTGATACGGAAGAGCTCCTCACTCCCGACCGTCACGCACACACCGGTGTTGAACTGGAGTCCGCGCTGCTCGGGGATCAGCGTCTCGTCGACGTGAAAGACGCGGCCCGCGCGGCGGCCGATCCAGAGCGCGAAGCCCTCGTTGCCCTGCCGGCCGACCATGCGCAGGTGGTGCTGCGCAGCGTCAGCGAGGCGGCGCGGCACCAGGAGCCCCTCGACGTCGAGGAAGCCGCTGGCGGTGCCTGCCTGCGGATGGTTCGGCGCAATGCTCATCACACCGGCGCCTCCCCGCGCGCGTAGCCCACGATCTGCAGGCCGAACTGGTACTGCTGAATGGGCTCGAGCCCGTACCGGGCGAGCTTCTCCAGCAGGAAGTAGAGGGTCCCCTCGCCTCGGTCCCGATGGAGGAGCCAGTCATCGCCGGTGTGCGCCGGGTGTTCGTGATACTCGCGGACTCCCGGCAGGCACAGAAACGGCAGCTCATCCGGGCCATGCGTGATCAGGAGCGGCTGCTCGAGTCCCTGCGCCTGCACGAACCCGAGGCCGGGGATCTCGACCTGGCCCGGACCCGGCACGCGGCGCATGAACGCCAGGTGCGGTGGGATCTCGCGCGAGAGGAGCGGCTTGCTCGTGAAGGGGTCCACGATCCGGACGCTTGGCGCCCAGAGGTCGTAGTTGTCGAAGTTGATGACGGCGCCGAACATCACCGGGCGCGGGCGGAGCTGAGGGGCGACGAATGCGACGAGCACGTCGGGGAACTCAGCATCCAGGATCCACCAGCCACGCCGGCGCAAGTCGCCACCGAGCCGCCGGCACTGGTCCAGGTCCCGGGAGAATTTCGCGCGCGAGACGGTCGGGTCCACGAGCACCTCACCCCGGGGCACGGCGCTCGCCGTGCTCCCCGGGGCGTCCCGCCTCGGCTCCGTCGCCTCGCCCGTCCCGTTGTGCTGCGTTTCTTGCCGCACCGCCGGCTCCCGCTCGTCCACGGTCAGCAGCCCCCCACGCCGGCCTTGAGGCTCAGGAAGAGCGTGACAGCACCCGCGAAGCCGTACGAGCCGATCTTGCGGTCGGGCTCGAGCAGCACCCCCTGCTCGTCACGGAGCTCCCAGTTCTCGGGGGGCTGGCCGACGTTGCCCGTCTCCCCCAGCGCGCGCTCGATCACCGCGCGGAGCGGACTGTTGACGTTCTGCTCGAGCTCGGTCGGTGTCCCGTTGACGACGATGGTGAAGCGCGTCTTCTCGGCGCCTCCCTTGCTGTGCTCGTTGCTCATGGTGCTGACCCTCGCTGATATGGCTGTCGCCTGTCGCGGTCACCCGGTGATTGGTCGCAATGACAGCAGCTCGGCCGCGTCCGCTCCTGCCGCTGCCTGCAACCTATCGGATGTTTCGGAGTATGTCAACAGAAAGGCCATAGCGCGAATGACGACTATCGTTTATAATACAAACATCACTCTACTGGGCTCTCGAGCCCGGTGCCATTGACGCCCATGCCGCACTACGTGAAATTTTTCACATGATCGACGATTCGCTGATCCGGCGGCTCTACCTGGAGATGGGGGCCCGCGTCCGGCAGCGGCGGGAGACGCTCAAGAAGACCCAGGACGAGCTCGCGGGCGACGTCGGCATCTCCCGGTCGTCTATTGCCAACATCGAGCGTGGGCAGCAACATGCCCCCGTGCACGTTCTCCTGGGACTTGCCGAGGCGCTCGACGTCGACATGGCAGCGCTCCTCCCGACGCACGCGGAGCTCGTCGCCTTGGTCGATGCGTCGCGCGACGTGCCGAAGCTGGTCAACATCGCAGGCGAGAGCAGTCAGCTCCCACCGGACGTCGTTCAGTTTCTCGGTACGCTCCTGACGCAGCACCACGAGCCAGCGCGCGCCCCAGCGGCTCGCCCACCAGCCCGGCGCCGTGGCCGTGCATCCCCTCGATCCCCTCGAGGAACCGGAGAAGAGTGATGGCGGACATTCAGAAGGCCCAGAAGCTCGCGAGCCTCGTGCTCGAGGAGCATGGCGTGCAGCAGCCGCCCGTCGACGTGCTCGCGTTGGCGCAGGACCAGGGGATCCGCGTCGTCTTCCAGGAGCTGGAGGACAAGATCTCCGGCATGCTGGTTCAAACAGGGCAGGAAACCATCATCGGGGTGAACGCCCGGCACCATGCGAACCGTCAGCGGTTCACCGTGGCGCACGAACTTGCCCATGCGCGTCTGCACCCGACACACCCGACTGTCTACGTCGACGGGATGATGGTGCACTTCCGGGGCGAGGAGGAGCGGGGGTCCGCCCCGATTGAGGTCGAGGCGAACGCGTTCGCTGCCGCGCTCCTCATGCCGGAGGACTTCCTGCGCGACGACCTGCACAACCGGACGGTCGACATGTTCGACGAGGCGGCAGTCAAGCGGCTCGCGCAGCGTTATCAGGTGAGCGTACAGGCACTGACGATCCGCTTGATGGAGCTCGGCCTGCTCCGCGGGTTATCGCAGGAGCTCTCGCGGTAGCGGACTAACGGACCGCTGGGTCCGTGGCGACCCCGTCGCGGTAGCTCGAAGCCCCCGAGAGCCGACCCCTCGCAGTCGCCGGCGGTGACTCCCGGCACAGCCGAAAGGACCGTACACCTCGACCCAGGACAGCCCGCGCATCTTAACCGCGACTTCGCGTCGCAGCGGCGAACCGCATACACGTCAGGCAGCAGGAGTATAATACCTGCGTGCACCATCTACCACGACCGACAGCAGCTCTGCTGGCCGAAGCGTGGTTGAGCGGCGCTCCCCTCGGCGGACCTCCAGAAGCGCCTTTACGCGGTCCACGGCGAGAAGGAGGTATCGGCGCTACATCTGCGTAAGCAACGCCGCTTGCTGAGGGGTACGTGTCCTCGGGAGGACAGGTCGCTTCGCTGGCGCAGCACACCAGTCACGCGGACCGCAGCCTCTGAAGGGCGCTGTGAGAGGCCACTCTAGCGCCGATGGTGGCGACCCAGCTAGCAATCGCGTGCGCGTTGCTAGTGCAGCTTGCGGCCGTCAAGATCGCTGCGCAAGCTGGGAACCGTCTCGTGGGAACGGGCGCGAGCGCCAGACGGCTAGAGCTTCGCCCCCGCGCAGGTGCGGGCCAACCCGCAACGCGCCCTCCGCGACGCGATTGGGAACGGCATTGTACACGGTGACTGTCAAGTCGCCGAACCCGCGACGGTCGAGCACATCGGCGACCGCGTCACGGTCACGTCGCCCGAGGGCTTCGTGGGCGGCACCCAGACCGGGAACATCATCACCCATCCGTCCGCACCACGGTACGCGAGCTTGGCGCACGCGCTGTCCAAACTCCGGCTCGCCGAGCGCTCGCGCTGGGGCATCCGGTTCCGGACATTGCTGAGGGGCCGGGACCGACCATCCGGGTAACTCTTGCGGGCGGCGGCCCTGGCGGGGGGGTGCCTGCGTTCTTCGCGGCCGTGTTCCGGCCGATGTCGCGCCCGCGTATCGCCTGCCGGACAGTCCCGGAGCGCCTTGCCCGCTCCACGCTACGGCAGTCGATGCCGACGGATCCCCGAGCGCTGGCGCGGACACGCAACCGCGGGAACCTCAACGACGAAACTTGCCTAGCCACGTACGCAGTGCCGGGGCCGTGTAGCATCTCCGCCGAGAATGCCACATGGCCCCGACCGTAGCCGAACAAGGCACAGGCCCCGCGCCGGCGGCCCGCGGGCGTACGGAATAACCACTGGCCCGCGGTCACACGCCGGCCCCGTCTCGGCTCCAGCGACTTGCTCCGAAGCACGTGCACGTGGTAGACTTCCTACGGGGTTTCTTCGCCCTCCTGGCCGCCCGCAACGCCAAGTCGGCTAGGCCCGATGACACCCGGCACCCTATGCCAACCACACCGCGACGGCCCGAGCCAGGCGATACGCGAAAGAGGGGAACGGCTGCCCGCTCTGGGCGGGCGCGGGCGAAGGACGTCATCCAGGTTCTGACTCGCGACCTCCGCCCGGCAGTGCAGAATCTGCTGTGGGGCCGGGCCGCAGGCCGCTGCCAGTTCGACAACTGCAACCGCATCCTGTCGCGGGTCCCGGCGACGCAGGCGACGCGCAACATCGCGGAGAAGGCGCACATCTACGCGTTCAGCCGTGGTGGACCGCGAGCCGATAGCGCCTGGCCGGCGAAGCTGCTCAACGACGTCGAGAACCTGCTTCTCGTCTGCCACGACTGCCACGTCAACATCGACAAGGGCGACGGGCCGGAGCGGTACACGGCCGCCGTGCTCATGGAGATGAAGCGCCGGCACGAGCAGCGCATCGAAATCGCGACCGGCATCGCCCCGAACCTGTCGAGCCACGTGCTGACCTACGGCACGTTCATCGGCGCGCACCAGGCGCTGCCCAGCTTCGATGACGCCGCGGCGGCGCTGTTCCCGACCCGGCTGCCCGCCTCTGCGACGCTCATCGAGCTCGGCACGCGCGGCGGCTCGCAACGGGACCATGATGACGCGTTCTGGTCGGAGCAGCGCCGTGAACTCGAATATCAGTTCGAGCGTCAGGTGCGGACGCCGATCGAGCGAGGCGACATCTCGCACCTGTCGGTGTTCGCCCTCGCGCCGCAGCCCCTGCTCATCCACCTGGGGGTCCTGCTCGGGGACATCACGCCGGCCGACACGTTCCAGCGTCACCGTGAACCGCCAGGATGGGCATGGCCAGCAGAGGGGGCTGCGGTGGCCTTCGAGGTTTCCAGGCCCGCACGTTCAGGCAGCACTCCCGCTCTAGTCCTGGCGGTCAGCGCCACGGTCACGCGCGACCGCATCGCGAGAGTCCTTGGTGACGATGCGGCTGTGTGGACCATCACAGTCGCCGAGCCCCACAACGACCTCGTGAAGGCCCGCGGGATGCTGAGCGCCTTTCGGAGGGAGATGAGGACGGTCCTCGACCGGATGAAGGCGCAGCACGGTCACACGACGCCCATCCACGTGTTCCCCGCGTTGCCGGTGTCGCTGGCCATTGAGCTCGGGCGCGCACGTATGCCCAAAGCCGACGCGCCTTGGGTCGTGTACGACGAGCAGCAGTCGCGCGGAGGTTTCGTCCCCGCGTTCACCCTCAACGCGGAGCCCAGTCCATGACCGCCGCCGCCCTGACGCCGTCGCCCAGCAGTACGCCGCTGTGGACCACCCTCGCCGACGAACTCGACGTCGCGCCCTCGCTGTACGAGCGGGCGACGGACCGTCACACGTCGCTGGGCGAGTGGCTCTGCCGCCCCGAGTCGTCTCTCGCGCGCTACGAGCCCAGCGTCCGCCCGCAGGGGTCCTTCCGGTTCGGGACGGTGATCAAGCCGTTGGTGGAAGGGGCGACCTACGATCTGGACCAAGTGGTGACGCTGAGGCGCCTCGGTACGCAGGACCTCTCCCAGTTCGAGTTGAAGCGCCGCCTCGGCGTGGAGCTCGCCGCCTACGCTCGCGCCCACGGGATGCAGGCGCTCGACGAGAAGCATCGGTGCTGGCGGCTCAAGTACCGTGACGAGGTCGCGTTCCACCTCGACTCGCTGCCCAGCGTGCCCGCGGCGGAGGCTGCCGTGCTCCAGCTCCGACGCCTCGGCGTCGATGAGCGCTGGGCGCTGCGCGCGGTCGCCATCACCGACGACCGTCACCCGCAGTACAACGTTGTTGGGGCCGAGTGGCTGACGAGCAACCCGAGCGGCTTCGCCCGGTGGTTCGAAGCCCGGGCCGCGCTGGGACGCGCTGGGGCGACGGGCCGGAGCGCGCAGGCGTCGGTCGAGGAGGTGCCCCCGTACGAGTGGCGCACGCCCCTCCAGCGGGCCGTCCAGATCCTGAAGCGCCACCGCGACGTGATGTTCCAGAACGCGCCATCGTTAGCGCCGATCTCCATGATCATCACGAACCTGGCCGCCCAGGCGTACGAGGGGGAGCAGGACCTCGGCCAGGCGCTTGCCGGGATCGTCGAGCGCATGGGGCAGTACGTGCGGGCTTCGGTCCCCCGCGTCCCGAACCCGACGCACCCCGCGGAGGACTACGCGGACAAGTGGCGGCTGCAGCCGGCACTCGAGGACAACTTCTGGCGGTGGGTCGAGCAGGTGCGGACGGACGTGCGCTACTTCTCGCAGCAGGCGTTGAGCCCGGACCTGGTGCAGCGGCGCTTTGCCATCAGGCTGTCGGAGGATCAGCAGCGTCGACTCACGAACCGTGCGGCATCCGCCGCGGCAGCGCCCGCGATCGTCGCCGCGGCCGCACCTGCGCGTATCGACGGCGCGCCGCGGCCGTGGCAGAGCACTCCTCGGGACCGTTCGACGTACTAGCCGCATGCGCAGCGGCGGCTCCGCTATCCCCGTCGCATGGCAGCTAGCGGAGGCGCTGTCCCGCCAGCCCGGACTGTCCCTGACTCCATCTGCGTCGTCGGACGTCGTGATCGAGGGCGATCTACGGTGTCACCGCGTCGGGCCGGACGATGTGGTCATCGACGAGCACTACGCGGTGAAGATCGAGGTGCCCCGCGGCTTCCCCCGCGCGCTCCCGCGGGTCTTCGAGACGAAGGGCCGCGTGCCCCCGACGTTCCACCGGAACCCGGACACCACCCTCTGTCTTGGGTCCCCAATCGCCCTCCGGTTCGCGATCGAGGAGGAACCGACGATCGGTGGGTTCATCGACCGCGTCGTCGTGCCGTACCTCTACAGCCACGCTTACTTCGTACGCTTCGACCGGATGCCGTTCGGCGAACTCGCCCACGGTGCAGCGGGACTCGAGGACGATGTCCGTCGACTCTTTCGTCTGCCGCCTGGCACGAACGCCGAGGAGTTCCTGCGGCTGGCATCGTTGAAGCGGCGACACGCCAACAAGCGCCGGTGCCCCTGCCGCAGCGGGGTCCGCGTGGGGCGATGCCACGCGGCTGCCGTGCACGAGGCGCGACGCCGACTCGGTCGACTCGTGTGCCGTGCAGAATGGAAGCTCCTCGCGTGGCAGCAGGGAGGTCCGCTGCCACGCCGGGGTCGAATGAATCGCGCGCGGCAGAGCGCGTAGGTTGGCGCGTGCGCCCCATCTTCACGCTCCACGCTGGCGAGTACCTCGTCGGCTCGTACCTCGAACAGCACTACCCGGACCTGGCGATCTGGCTCCCCGGGAAGGACACGGAGGTGGGCCTGCTCGTGACGGACCGCGCCGCCCGGCGCACCCTGTCGTTGCAGGTGAAGTTCTCGAAGGACTTCCTCGTCACGCACATGCCCCCGGGCTTCCGATCCAAGCTCCGCGCATGCGGATGGTGGACCTTCAACCGAGAGGAGCTGCTGGCGTGGCCCGCCGACTACTGCGTGCTCGTGCTGCAGGGGTTCAACGCGCAGAGCACTGACTTCGTGCTCTTTGGCCCGGCCGACCTCCTGAAGCGCCTCAACGCCGTCCGTGGCACCAAGGCGAAGTTCATCCAGTTCCAACATCTGGGTCAGCACCGCTGACGCCTTCTCGGAGACACGGGGGCTCTGGAAGGCGGGTCGCGTCGCTGTGGCACACGACGCGTTCATTCCCGCGGACCGTGGGCTAACCAAGTGCCTCAAGAACTGCGCATCCGGCGCCGCTCAGCACAAGCGCGCGCTGTCGCGAAGCAATGGCGGGAGCGGCCACTTTGCCGCCCCGCCATCTTGTCATGCTGCCGACAAGGACAATAGCCAGAAAGACTTCACACGCGCAGGATCACTGCGCCCGGCGTGACCACACGCGGCTCGACTACCGGGATCCCTCGGCGGGGGCCCGCTCTACAGCGCCAACCGCCTCCTCCCTGCCCACCCGCCACCCCACGCTCGCAGCACGAGCCCCGCCGCATGCCTTGCCGCCTCCGCCCGAGCGTGCGCCTCCGCCCCCCGAAGTGCTTCCCGCTCCTCCTGGGCCAGGCTCTTGGCCAGCCCCCCGAACGGCCGCGGCGCCAGCCCTATCGCCGCCGCGGCAAGTGCTGCGTGACTCACCCCGCGTGCCGGTCCCCCCTCGATCCCGCGGGTCAGGTAGCCGACCAGCGCCTCTCGGGCCACCGGGGTGTCCAACATGGCCAGCGCGCACGCGGCCGCCAGATGCGAGGACACGAGATCCGGGTTGCCCAGGCTGGCGGTGAAGGGTTCCTCCTCCCGCAGCTCTCCCAAGGCGTACCCTCCGCGCGACGCCAGGACCGCCAGGTGCCCGGTCCCCCACCAGCAGATGGCGGCGCGGGCCACGTCGACGCGCTCCAGCATCAGCTGCCACGCGCTACGGTGGTCGGTCGCCGCCGGGTCATAGTCCGGCGCGAGCCCGTCGACACGCGTCTCCAGCGCGGCGGGGGGCAGGAACATCATCCTGATGTTCTTGAAGCGTGACACCATGCTCGCGGACCGCTTGGGCTCCACGCCGTGGAGGCCACTCAACTCCGCGACCGCCTGGGTTCTGGTGACCAAGTCGTGCGGCCGATGCAGTGCCGCAGGGCCCGGGACCGGGCACGGGCCGCAGGAGGCCGCCGGCAGGAAGTTACTGACCCAGGCGATCATCCGTTCTACCTCGAGCTCCCGGGCCAGGCTCGCCGCCTGCTCCTCCTCGAGCAGCGGAGCGGCGAGACGCGTCGCACGCACCGCATGGAGGTGTGCCTGGGCGTGCGTCGTGAACGCCCGAGCGCGCGACTCGAGCATTGCCGGGGACAGCGTCAGCTCCTGTCCCGGGGCCGCAAGCAGGGCGCGCCGCAGCTGATGGAAGAGGTACGGGAGCATGGCTCGCCGGGCCTCCTCCAGAGCTTGCCGGTGCTGGATGAAGCGCCAGGCGGGCGCGCTCGGCTCCACGGTGTACCAGGCGGTGCCGTCGGCGACGCCGTACGGCGCGAAGCGCTTGGGCGTCCGGCAGGAGCCGCCATGCAGCACGTCGCGGAGCGTGGCCTGGCTGCGCGGACGAAGCCCCGCCCGCAGTTCCCCGGCGTCCCAGATGTCCTTGACCCGGACGGGCCGCTGGTCGAGCACCGCGCGGCGCGCCACGTCGCCCTCGGCCTCACTACGTCGGACCCGGGCCAGCCCGATGAGCGCCTGGACGTCCTTGGTCATGCTCAGAAAGGCCACGTCCACCAGCGGCGCGCTGGCGAGCGCACCGCCGGGGAATCGCTCCGCTTCGTCTGACACCCGGGTGTCCCGGCCATGGACGTCGGAGAGCCGCTCCGCCCGTACCGCCGGCGTCAGGGCGTTCCAGTCCGCGGCGACGGCGTACCGCGCCCGGCGGAAGCGCTCCTCGCCCTCGGCGGCCACCAGCAGCCCCTGGTTCATCCAATACTGGAGCGCCGTCGACCACTTGTCCGACGACGGTGCCGGGTTCAGCCTCCCCTTGGCAAAGCGCTTGAGTGCCGTCGCCGAGAAGGGGCGGCCCTCAGCCTCACGCCAGAGCTGCTCCACGATCACGAACATCCGGTCGTGGCCGCGGAGCTGGTTCCGCATCACGCGCCTGGGCCCGTCTTGCGTGGTGTAGTAGACCAGCCGGCGGTTGCCGTTCAGGTGAACGCGTACAGCGCGCTCCGACCGGGCCAATGTGGTGAGATACACGCTCACCTCCGTCGGCGTCGCGTCCAGGTCCGCGTGCAGCGCCACCTCCTCCTTCACCGTCGCCGGGGTCACCGGGCTGCGGTGCCGTGCGACCGCCCGGCTCAGCGCCTCCGCTACGGCGGCCAGGCCCCGAAGCACCAGCACCGGCGAGCCATGGGGCCGGTCAGCGCCCTCGGCGCCGTAGTCCCCCGCCTCTCCGAGGCCATAGAAGTTCTGCCTGCCCCGCCGCTCGATGCGCACGCGACCCGCCTCGACGGCAGGGCCGAACACGAGCGGCCAGTGCAAGTGCTCGCCCGCTCCGAGCGGGGCGCCCGTCGCCTCCTCCCACGCACTGGTGATGTCGAGACTCCGCACGAGCTGTCCGCCCGCGCGCCGCAGCGCGACGGCCAGCGCTCGCTCAGCGAGCGAACAGCGGTCAAGGGTCGCGCGCTTGCGGGGTCGCCCGCGCCCCAGCGGCGGCTGCAGCTGCGGGAGGTCCGCCGGCGCGAAGAAGTAGATCGAGCGCTCAGGGTGCTTGAACGAGCGAACCCGACCCGCGTCGACAGCGGGCCGCAGCACGTGGCTCCATTTCGGACTCCGCCCGAGAGCGTCGGGGACAGACTCCCCCAGGGCCTCCTCCCAGCACTCCCCGATGGCCTCGCCGCGCACCATCGCCTGGCGGCGGGTGCATGCGAAGCGGAGGGCCACCTCCGCGGCCTCGCACCAATGCTCGGATGGCGGCCTGCGACCCACCCCATTTGCGGTCCCGCCCGGTTCGGAAGGCGGGCTGTGGAGGAACTCGGGGCGACCCTGAATCTCCGGTTCGCCAAGGGGGGCGACCTGCGACTGCGCGACGGCCAACATGCGACTGCACCGACTCTGGGGAGGATTTCCGCTGGAAGCGGGGCGATCCTCCACCATAGTCTGCGCTGCAGCCCTGCCCCAAACGCCGCCCCGAGAGCCGCCAAGGCCGGGTCGTGCGCTCCGAGGGCAACCACACGCCCCACCTCGCCCCACCGCCGATCGCCCGCCGGCCCCGCGGCGACCCGGGATTCGGCATGGGCCATTCGCCGGAGGCGCGCCCGGGACTTCACGATGCGAAACCGCTCACGGCGTCAGGGGATGTCCGACACGGCCGAGGCTGGCGCGCGGCGTGCGTTTCCGCACCGCATGACCGATCCCTATTCCCGCCTCACGAACGACATCCCGTCGATCCTCGCGGAGTGGCGACAGCTTCGGCTCGAGGAGCCGCGGCTCGCGCTCCCTGACGCCGTCCTACTCGACAGCCTTCCCGAACTCCTGACGGGACTCTTCGCGGCGGTGTCGCCCGCGAGCGGCGACGCCGCGGCCTGGCGCGAGCTCGTCGACCGTGCGGTACAGCACGGCGCATCACGTCGCGAGCAAGGGCATTCCGAGGAGCTCTTGTTCGGTGAGTATCATCTGCTCCGCGAGGCCATCTGGCGTCACCTGCGTCGCTACGCTGATGAGCGCTCCCGCGACGCCACGGCCGGCGCATCGCCGCTCGCGCATCCCCCGCCAAGCGCCGAGGCGTCGGGGCTCGCCGCCATCCACCGGGTAGACCATGGGCTGACCATCGCCACCCGGGCGTCGCTCTTGGGGTTTCACCGGCGCGAGCTCGTCGCTTCCGGCCGCTGGTCGGAGCGGATCGCGGAGCTCGTCGACTCTGCGTAGTCGGAGCGCATGGCCATTTCCACAGCGGTCCGATGTGGTTCAGCCGGATCTGCTCACGGGCTCGGGTACTGACGCCTGACTCTGCCGAGCATTACGGCGACACGAAGCCTGAGCCGTAGCGGATGGTGGCCATCCTCCGCCCCCGGTTGCTACGGGTCCCGTCGGTTCCGCAGAAGACCGACCGCGTCTGCCACTCGGTCCACGGCGTGCGCGACGGAGTCCCAGTACCGGCGTTCACCCCACGCGGGATCATCCGGTGCCGTCGTGGCCAGTGCATCGAGCGCCGCCACGACCCTCCGCATGCAGTCCGCGTCGGCAGGTTGGCACCCATCGAGAAGCCCGGCCGCCTCGCGAAGCATCAACTGTGGCCAGTCCTCCGGCCTGCCGCTGCAGGTGTCGGCGTACTCTCGCAGGTAGGCGGCGAGGCTCCGCGCATCGTAGACGGTGTGCGGCAGGCGAAGCCAGAGGCGGGGCTTGGGTCGCATGGGCAAGCGGGATCGGGCGGTCACGTCACGAGTTCAGAGCCGCTGCCTTTCACACCACGGGCCGCCCCGCCATCAGTGGATCGTCAGGCATTCCTGATTAGCTCGATGAGGGCCTCTGCGCGTGCACCGTCGCGCAGCTTGTCGTTGACCGCCCGGAGCAGCAGCGGCAGCGCGGACAGCACGTCGTCATTCCTCACGATGTCCTGCGGGATCCGTCCGTTCGAGGTCGCCGCCACGTCGAGCAGCCGCTGTGCGCCCGGGGAACCCGTCAGTCCCAAAGCGTCGACCAGCCGGGCCAGCACGTCGGCATCCTGCGGCGGCGCGGCACGCCCGCGCTCGATCTTGCTCAGGTTCCCCGGATCCATCGTGGCGCGCGCTGCGCACTCGCGCAGGCTGAGGCGGAGTTCCATCCGACGTTTCCGTACCAGGCTCCCGAACGCATTCGGCATGGAGCGCTCCAGGTCCGGGGCTCACTCGCTCGAGCTGGGCGGCTGCCGTCGCGTCCGACGACGTCCCGCCCCCCACGCTCGCTGCAGAGGTGGCCCACTGGTGCACGACGGCCACGGGGCTCTCGTCTGGCGCATCGAGCAGCGCGTTGACGAGCCCCACCACCCGACCGGCGCGGTGGCCCGGTTCCAGGCACACCACGGCATTGTCGTGGACAGCGTGCTCGGCGACCAGACGGTCCAGGCCCTCAAAGGTGCCGGCCGACTACCGCCTCGTCCAGATCGCGGCGAACCTCGAGCGCTCCCGATGGGTGGCGCACAACCTCGGCCAGCGCTACATCTTCGTGGACGTCCCTGTGTTCCGCGTCGACGCCTACGATGGCGGACAGAAGACGCTGGAGATGAACGTGATCGACGGCCAAGAGTGCGAGGGGAAGAAGACCTCGGTCTTCGCCGATTTCGATGGAGACCACGCCCGGCTCGTCGTCGCGCTGCTCCCGTTGTCGACTGCCGCGCGCTCGACTTCGCGCCCACGTGGACGCGGAGGCGGAGACGAGTGGCCTCGCGGACGACCTGCGCCGCGCACCGGACGATGAGCGGCTGCGGCTCGCGCTGGCGAATATCAAGCCGCGCATGCGCGCCGTCCAGCTCCGCTACTTCGCGACCCGCCTCAGTGGCCTCGTCCTCGGCACCGAGAACACGACGGAGCACTCCCTCGGCTACTTCACCATCGGCGGGGACGAGGGATCCGACCTGGAGCTCCTCGGCAACACCTGAGGGCCGAGGTCGTGCAGCTCGCCGGCGCGCTCGGCGTGCCGCGCGAAGTGATCGAGAAGCCCCCGTCAGTGGACCTTGGGCCGAGCAGACGGACGAGGGAGAGCTGGGCTTCACCTAGCGCGACGCCGACCCCGTGCTCCACGTCTCCAACTGTTCGCCCGAGCTCTCGCCGGAGACCGAGGCGCGCTGGAGGTCGAGGCCCGCGTCTCCGAGCGTGTGCCCGCGCGCGCCCGCGCGACGGAGTTCAAGCGCGCCCCGAAGCCGGTGTTCCCCCACACCGGCTAGCGCTCTCGCGCTGGCGAGCGCCGAGCGCCACCGCGGAGTTGTTCCCTTGTCACCCGAGGGGGAGTCGCGCCAGGAGCAGTGCGAACGTCGTTGCCCCACGCCTCGCTCTCGAGCCGCGTGCTCACGCAGCCGCGCCCCCGGAGCTGGTCGCGTCGCGACCCGACTCGCGTGGAGCGTATGGGCGAGGCGGCAGCGCGCGCACCCGCCGCAGGACCACCGGAAGCGCCGCCAGCGCCGCGAGCGCAGCCCACTGCGCCGGGGTGAGCCCCGCGTAGCGCACGTCGCTCACGCGCAGGACGTCGAGCGCGAAGCGGGCCGGCATGTAGAGCGCGATGAACGCGACCAGAAAGGTGCCCGGGTGGTGCACGCCGCGGCGCCGCTCCCGCCGCGCGAGGAAGAGCACCACCGGCACCACCACCCCGGCGAGGTAGAGGAACTCATACCAGCCAAGGTCGTGGAAGCCGAGCCCGGCGAGCACGTTGGCGGGCGGCAGGTCGGCGGCGCGGCCCGCGTTCGTATAGGCGCTCGTGATATGGGCGCGCGCCTCGGGCCGTTCGAGGCTCACAGCGAGAGGGAAGCGCGTCACTGTGCCAGGATGGTCGTGGGCAACCGCGCACGCGATGCGCCCGATCATGAGGGAGATCGGGAAGACGTAAGCGGCCACGTCGACGAACGCCCATCGGGTCGAGGCGTCGAGGTGCGCCCCGCGACGCCCCAGGAAGAGCCAGATAGCGAGCGACCCCCCGACGATGCCGCCGAACGAGCTGATGTCCTCCCAGAGCTTGAAGAGGAGCAGCGGGTTCGCCGCCACCTTCTCCGGGAAGTAGAACAGCACCGAGAGCAAGTGCGCTCCGAGGAAGCCGCCCACCACCACCCACCAGGCGAACCCCTCCGCGAGCCCAGCATCGAGCCCGAGGGCCCGGAAGCGGCGGCTCCCTGCCGACAGGCCGAACATCACGGACGCCGCGACGATGACGCCGAAGGCGGCGATCGTCACGGGTCCCAGGTGAACCTGCGGCTGCTCGAAGTAGGGGAGCACGACGCCGACGCCTCCTAGCCACGCAGCATGCGGAGTCCGCTCGCGATCACGATGAACTCGGACACCTCGTGCGCGATCACGGCGACCGGTAGCGTGAACTTGCCGAGGACCGCGCCGACCACGAGCACGCCGATGACGACGACCGAGAGCGCGAGGTTCTGGTGCACCACCCGCTGGTTGCGCTGCGCGAGCCGGAGCGCGTAGACGAGCTTCTCCAGGTCATCCGCCATGAGAGCCACGTCGGCGGTCTCAAGGGCGACATCGGTGCCCGCCGCCCCCATGGCCACACCGACGCTCGCCTCGGCCAGTGCCGGCGCGTCGTTCACGCCGTCGCCGACCATCGCGACGTGGCCGTCCCGTGCCGCGAGCTCGCGGACGATACGCGCCTTGTCCTCAGGCTTGAGGTCGGCGTGCACGGTGTCGATTCCCACCTCGCGAGCGATTGCCTCCGCGGTGCGCGCGTTGTCGCCCGTGAGCATTGCCACGGTACGCACGCCGCTCTCGTGCAGCGCGCGGATTGCCGCGGCTGCATTGGGGCGCACGTTGTCCCGAATCGCGAGCAGCGCCCAGGCGGCCCGCGCGTCGCCGACGACGATGACCGTCTTCCCTTCGCCCTGAAAACGGGACACGTCCGCCGACGCACCGTCCAGCGCGATACCCAGCTCGCGCTCGAAGAGCGTGGGGCTCCCGACGAACACCTCGCCGGAGGTCCCGCCCTCGACGCGCGCCGCCGCCCCGGCGCCGGTGATCGAGCGGAAGTCCGTGATCGCGGCGGGCGCGACGCCGCGCGACTCGGCGTGCCGAAGCACCGCGCGGGCAAGCGGGTGCTGGCTCCGCGACTCGACCCCCGCTGCGGCCGCGAGCGCGTGCTCGGCCGGGACGGGCGCGCCGGGGAGCGCGACGAGGTCCGTGACCTCGGGCTCGCCGTGGGTGATCGTGCCGGTCTTGTCGAGCGCGACCACCCGGATCTTCGCGAGCTCCTCGACGAAGACGCCGCCCTTGATGAGCACCCCCTTCCGCGCGCCTGTGCCGAGGGCGGCGACGAGCGTGATGGGAATGGAGATGACGAGGGCGCACGGCGCGGCCGCGACGATGAAGACCGTCGCGCGAGTGATCCACTCGCGCCACGCCGCGTCGGTGAGGAGCGGCGGGAGGACCGCCATGAGCACGCCGAGGGCGAGCACCGCCGGGCTGTACCGCTTGCCGACGCGTTCGATGAACCGCTCGCTGTTCCCCTTCCGCTCCTGCGCGTCTTCGACCATGTGGATGATGCGCGCGATGGTGTTCTCTGCGAACGCCTTCGTCGCACGCACCTCGAGCGAGCCCTCGCCGTTGATGGTGCCGGCGAACACCGCGTCGCCGACCGACTTTTCCACCGGGACGCTCTCCCCCGTCACCGGGGCCTGGTTCACGCTGGACGCGCCGACGATCACCTCGCCGTCGGTGGGCATCGACTGTCCGGGCCGCACGATGAAGACGTCGTCGACGCGCACCTCCTCCACGGGGAGCTCGACCTCCCGCCCGTCGCGCCGCACGAGCGCCGTCTTGGGCGCGAGGTCCATCAGCGCCTTCACCGCCGCCCGCGTCTTCTCGCCGGTGTACCCCTCGGCCGCCTCCGACATCGAGTAGAGGAAGGCGAGCATCGCGCCCTCCATCGGCTCGCCCATGATCGTCGCGACCACGGCGGCCACCGTCATGAGCAGCTCGATGCCGATCTCGCCCTCGCCGAAGAGTTCCTCGAGGGCCTCGCGTGCGAAGTAGTAGCCGCCGATCAGGAGCGAGGCGACGAAGACCGTCGTGGTCACGCCCTCGGCCGCGCCGCCGCGCGAGAGCAGCCAGCCGACGAGGAGCAGAATCCCCGACACGGCGGAGGTGAGGACCTTCGGATTCTTCCAGGGGCGCGGGGCCTGGGGGAGCGTGGCCGCCGCCTGCGGTGGGAACCCGAGCTCGCGAAGCCGGTCTTTCAGCGCGTCGGCGGAGGCAGCATCTGCCTGGAAGCGGACCGCTACGCGCGCCGCCTTCGGGTACACCGTGAGGTCGGTGACGCCCGGCACCTCACGCAGCGCGCGCTGGATCTTCGCCGCGTCGTTTTCGCAGTCGAGGTTCGCGACGCGGACGTCGAGCGTCTCCTCGTCCCCGGCGGCCGGCGTCCCGATCCGTTCCTCGATACCAGTACCCCGCGCATCGTTCACGACCGTCCTCCTGATCTGGTTCGATCCACCGCTCGCAGCACCTGGCGATTGCTAGCGGTCGTTCTCGAGGTGGCGGATCCCCTCGCGCACCATCTCACCGACGTGCGCGTCGTCGAGCGTGTAATAGGCGATCTTTCCTGCCTTGCGGTACCGCACGACGCCGAGCTGGCGGAGCGTGCGTAGCGAGTGCGAGACCGCTGAGTCGGACACGCCGACGAGCGTCGCGAGGTCGCAGACGCAGAGCTCGTCGACGCCTTCGGTCGCGAGCGCGCACACGATCTGCAGCCGCGTCGGGTCGCCGAGGGCCCGCAGTATCTCCGAGAGCGCCGTGAGCGTCCCTGGAATCGGTAGCGACGTGCGCGCACGAGCGATCTTGTCGGCGTCGACGACCTGCACCTCGCAGAGGTCCGAGCGGTCGGCGATCGGCTTCGACAGCGAAGTCGACCGTCGTCCCGGCCGCGAGGGCACCGCGGCGTCGGCGCGGCCGGGACGGGCGTGGGGCTTGGCGGAGCGGCGGGATTGCGGAGTCGAGGGCGGCATCGTACGTTCCTGATTACCTGAGCAGGTGTTCAGGTATCGTACCAATGCCGCGGCGCCGACGCAACCGTGCCCGCGCTTCCTCGCGATCCCGTGACCCGTCCCTCGACCCTCACAGGCGTCCAGTCCCCCTTGCACCGGCTCCGCGCGAGCCGGCGAATGGTGGCCATGATGCTCCTGATGGTGATGGGCGTCGCGTGCGCCGAGCCGGCGGTAGAGGGGGCTAGTGTCGCGATCGGCGCGGCCGCGCACGCGAGGACAGAGGCAGTGGCTCCCGCGACGCAGAGGCACCCGGCCGGAACCGTCGCCGTGAACCGCGTCTCCCGTGAGGCCGTTCCGGCGCGCGTGCCGAATCCGCCCGGACCGGCTCCGGCGTCGAGCCACGCGCCGTGCTCGTGCACCCATGCCGTCGCGCTGACGTGCCCGCCAACGTTGGCCCTTTGCGTCGTCGGCACGACCACGACGCGCCCCGTCGGAGTGGACGGCATCATCCCGCCGAGTCCCACTCTCGAGCGCGAGCTCCGCCCGCCGGTCGCGGTCGCGGGCTGATCGCCCCCCGGGACTCGGCCGATGATCGGCGCCTCGAGCGTCGGCGTCCTGAGCCAGCCGGTCCGCACGCGCATGTCGCGAGCGGACCCGCACGTCCGGGGAACAAGACCGCCGTCCGCCCGACGCGTCGGCGGGTCGTCCGGTCCAACGCTGCTCCGCTCTTGGCCTCCCGCACACGTACATGCGACTCCCCTCCTCCGCCGCTCTCGCGGCGCTCCTGACGTTGGTCAGCCAGTCTGCCTCGGCTCAAGCACCGGCGACACCGTCTACCCCGGTGCCTGCGGCGCCCACTGGCGCCGCAGACTCGTTGCTCGCCTTTCTGCTCCCAGCATCCTTACGCACGGCGGTCCTCGCGGCATCTCCGGAGCTCGCCCTCCGCCGGGCCGAGGTCGTCGCGGCGGAGGCGCGGCGAGATGCGCTTGGCTTCTCGCCACAAGCCGCACTCATGCTGGAGGCGGAGGGAGCGCGAAGCGGCCGTCTCGACCGCGGCAACACGCGCCTGGAGGTCTCGCGGGACTTCCTCTCCGCGGCCCGTCGGCGCGGCGAGCGAGCGGTCGGGGAGGCGGAGGTACAGACGGCGCGAGTCGCGCTCGCGGCCAGCGAGCGGCGGACGCTCGCCGAGGTGGCGCGCGCGCTCTACGCCGCCGCCGGCTGGCGTGCGATCGTCCGGCGCCTGGCAGCACAGGACTCGCTACTCGCGTCTGCCGAGGCGTCGGTGCGTGCGCGCTTCACCGTCGGCGAGGCGCGGTACATCGACGTCCTCCGGCTGCGGACGGAGCGACTCCGCGTGCAGAGCGACCGCGCGACGGCCGAGACCGAGATCGAGACGGCCGCGATCACGCTCGTGGGTCTCGCCGGTGGCGACTCCGCAGCGGTTCGCGTCGCGACGTCCGCGGTCGATTCCCTTGGCAGCAGCGCAGCGGGCCTCGGCGCCCTGCTGACCGTCGCATCGCGACTGCCCGAGGCGCCGTCGATCGAGGCGCTCATCGCCACCGCGGCCGACGTACGGCTCGCGGACGCACGGGTCGCGCAGGCTGCGGCCCAGCGCCGACTCCTGCTGACGCAGCAGCGTCCTGCGTTCTCCGCGTCAGCGGGCGTGCAGCGCATCGGCCCAGAGGGCGACACCGGGCCCGGGATCGGGCCCGTTCTGTCGCTGGGCGTCACCCTGCCCTTCACCGCCAGCGGCGCCAATCGCGCGGCCCTTGCCGCCGCGGACCAACAGACCGTCGTCGCGAGCACCGCGCGCCAGGCCGCGGCGCTCAGCGTTCGCTCTGCGCTCGCAGCGGCCCGTGCGCGCTACGAAGCGGCGCGTCGTCGCGCGGCCTCATTCGACGCCACGCTTCTGCGTGCGGCGCGCGAGGAGCGCGAGAGCGCGCTCGCCGCGTATCGCACGTCGGACATCTCCCTGCTCGACCTTCTCGACTTCGAGCGGGCGCTCTCACGCGCCGAGATCGAGCGCACGCGCGCGTCTCTCGACGCGCTCTCGGCCCTGGCTGATCTCCTGTCCGGCGCGCCCTCGTCCGCCGCTACCGCCACCTTCACGACGGAGTCCGGCGCTGGCCGGGTCGCCGATGATCGCTGACACCCACGCCCCGATGCCCGAGCCCATCAGCCGGCCGCGCTGCCGACCCGCCGTCGTCCTCGCCGTTGCCCTCATCCTCGCCACCGCGTGCTCGGGGAGGAACGAGGAGAAGCCCACCACACGGCACGAGGAGACCAAGAGCGCAGGTGCGGCGGTCGCAGCGACCGTCGGAGCCGAGACCGGCGAGAAGCGGGAGGCCGGCGATGCCAAGGCGGGTGAAGGGGCGAAGGAGAGCGCCGCGCGAGTGACGCTCGGCGAGGTCGCGTTCCGCACGGCGGGCATCCTCGTCGAGGCTCCGCGGTCGGAGGCCCTGAGCGCCGCCGGCGGCGGGCTCCAGGTGCCGGGGCAGGTGGAGTTCGACCCCGCCCGCGTCGCCTACGTGTCGCCGCGGACCGGCGGACGACTCGAGCGCCTGCTCGCGGTGCCGGGCGACCGGGTGGGTGCGGGGCAGGTCGTAGCACTCGTGCAGAGCCCCGCGTACGCGACGGCGCAGAACGATGTCTTGCAGGCGCAGCGGCGCCTCGTGCTGCTCCGTGGCACCGCGGACGCCGAGGGCGCGCAGGCCCTGCTCGACGCGGCCCGGCGCCGCCTCGTGCTGCTGGGCGCGAGCGAGACCGCCATCAGACGGCTCGAGTCGGGCGGGGTCCCCGAGGCGCTGCTTCGGATCCCGGCGCCGTTCGCCGGGAGCATCGTGGAGGCGAGCGCGCTCGCGGGCCAGGCGGTCGAGGCGGGGACACCACTCTACAAGATCGCCGACCTCTCCGTCGTCAACGTCGCCGCCGACGTGCCGGAGCGCGCGCTCCCCGCGGTGCACGTTGGCCAGGGCGCCTCGATCCTCGCGGCCGGCGCTCCGCAGGCGCCCTTCGTGGGCCGCGTCACGCGCGTGAGCGACGTGCTCGATCCCGAGCGCCGCACCGCGAAGGCGCTCATCTCGGTGGCGAATACGGGAAGGTCGCTCAAGCCCGGGATGTTCGCCACGGTGCAGCTTCGGGGTGGTGGGGCCACGACCGTGCAGTCGCTCACCGTCCCTTCGAGCGCGATCGTGACCGACGGGCCCGATCGGTACGTGTTCGTCGAAGTGGGCCCCCGCACCTATGAGCGGCGGGCCGTGGAGCTCGCCCCAGGGCTGGCCGGCGCGGGGCCCGCGGGTGGGCGCGTCGCCGTGGTGAGCGGGCTCGGTGCAGACGACCGTTTGGTGGTACGCGGGGCCTTCACCCTCAAGTCCGAGCTCGCCAAGGCGTCGCTCAAGGACGTGGACTGAGACTGCCATGATCGACATGCTCGTCGCGTGGGCCGTGCGTGCCCGCGTTCTCGTCGTCCTGGGGGTGCTCGCGCTGGTCGCCGGCGGCGTGTGGGCATTTCGCACGCTCCGCGTCGATGCGTTCCCCGATCTGACGAACGTGCAGGTGGCCGTGCTCGCGGAGGCGCCCGGCCTCTCGCCGATCGAGGTGGAACGCCTCGTGACCTTCCCGATCGAGGTGGCCGTGAACGGCGTGGCCCACGTCGAGGAGGTCCGCTCCATCTCGAAGTACGGCTTCTCGCAGGTCACGGTCGTCTTCGAGGACGGCACCGACATCTACTTCGCGCGCACCCTGGTGAACGAGCGGCTGCAGTCGATCCGCGATCAGCTGCCGAAAGGCGCGGAGGCTACGCTCGGCCCGATGGCGGGTGCGACGAGCGAGATATACCTCTACACCCTCGAGGACACCCTCCACGGCGCCGCCGCGCACAGCGACAGCGCCCTCATGGCGCTCCGGACGCTGCACGACCGAGTCGTGCGGCCGCAGCTGCGAGGCGTCCCCGGCGTCGTCGAAATCAACACGTTCGGCGGCTTCGTGCGCCAGGCGCAGGTCGTCGTGTCGCCCGACAAGCTTGCGAGCTACGGCCTCTCGATCGGCGACGTCGTCGAAGCCGTCGAGGCGAACAGCCAGGTACCGGCCGGGGCGTACGTCGAGCACGAGACGGAGCAGTACATCCTCCGCGGGCTCGGGCAGGCGGCGAGCCTCGACGACATTCGCCGCTCCGTGATTCGCTCGCGCGGCGGCGTGCCCGTGCTCGTCGGCGACGTGGCCGACGTGCGCTACGGCCCCGAGCTGCGGCAGGGCGCAGTGTCGCGGGACGCGCGGGGCGAGGTGATGAGCGGCATCGTGATGATGCTGCGCGGCGCGAACAGCCGCGACGTCGTGCGGCGCGTGCGCGAGCGCGTCGCGGCGATCAATCACTCGCTCCCGCCGGGACTGGTCCTGGCGCCGTACTACGACCAGACGGACCTCGTCGAGGGCACGCTCACCACGGTCGAGCGCAACCTGCTCGAGGGCGGCTTCCTCGTCATCGCGGTGCTGCTGCTCTTCCTCGGCAACGTCCGCGCAGCGCTCCTCGTCGCCGCCACGATTCCGCTGTCGCTGCTGTTCGCCTTCGTGGGCATGCGCTGGCTCGGCCTGTCCGCCAACCTCATGAGCCTCGGCGCCATCGACTTCGGGATGATCGTCGACGGGGCTGTCGTGATGGCGGAGAACTTCATCCGCAAGCTGCACCCCGACCCGGTGCACGAGGCGCACCCACACGAGAGCGCGGACGCCGAGGCCGCACCGGCGATGCCCCGCGTACTCTCGCGTGAGGAATCCACGGCGCGCATCGTCGCGGCGGCGCGCGAGGTGGGCCGCCCGATCGTCTTCGGCGTGCTCATCATCATGCTCGTCTACGTGCCGATCATGACGCTCGAGGGGCTCGAAGGGCGCATGTTCCGGCCGATGGCGATCACCGTCGCCGTCGCGCTCTTCGGCAGCCTGCTCCTCGCGCTCGTGGCGGTGCCGGCGGCGGCCACGTGGCTCTTCCGCGGCGGCGCCCGCGAGGCGCGGTACGCGGTGGCCCTCGAGCACTGGCTCGACCACCGGTACGCGCGGCTGCTGCGCGGGACCATGCGGCGGCCGGCGGTGGTGGTCGGCGCGGCGGTCGCGCTCTTCGCCGCCAGCATGCTGCTCGTGCCGCGGCTCGGCACCGAGTTCCTCCCGGAGCTCGACGAGGGCTCGATCCTCCTCCAGGCGACGAAGGACCCCAGCATCTCGCTGTCGTACGCGGGCGACGTGCACCGCGAGATCGAGCGGGTCGTCAAGCAGACGCCTGAGGTCACGACCGTCGTCAGTCGCATGGGGCGCGCCGAAGTCGGGAGCGACCCGATGGGCACGAACCAGAGCGACGTGTTCGTGATGCTCAAGCCGCGCGACGAGTGGCGCCGGGGCTTCGACAAGCAGGACATCATCGAGGAGCTCGAGCACCACCTCAACGAGCAGGTGCCGGGAGTCGGCTTCGGCTTCACGCAGCCCGTGAAGATGCGGCTCGACGAGCTCATCTCCGGCGTGCGCAGCGACCTCGCCGTGAAGGTCTTCGGCGACGACCCCGACGTGAACCGCGAGACGGCCGAGCGCGTCGCGGCAGCGATCCGGAAGGTCGCGGGCACGGCCGAGGTGTTCGTGGAGGCGACGACGGGCCAAGGCTACCTCACTGTCCGCATGAACCGCGACGCGATGGCGCGCCAGGGCATCCCGGTCGAAGAGGTGCGACAGGCGCTCGCCATCGCCGTGGGCGGGGAACCCGTAGCGACGATCACCGACGGGAGCGCGGGGACGTACACGCTCGACGCCGCGGTGCTCGTGCCGCCCGAGTACCGCAACACGCCGGAGGGTATCGGCAGCATCACCGTGCCTTCGCCGTCGGGCGCTCGCGTGGCGTTGGCGGAGCTCGCCGACATCCGCATGGAGCCCGGCCCGGTGCAGATCAGCCGCGAGCGGGCGCAGCGCTTGGTCATCGTGCAGGCGAACGTCCGCGGCCGTGACCTTGGGGGCTACGTGGCGGACGTGCAGGCACAGATCGCGAAGGAGGTGCGCCTCCCCCCGGGGGTGTTCCTCACGTACGGTGGCCAGTTCGAGAACCAGCAGCGCGCGATGGGACGGCTCAGGTTCGTGGTGCCGCTCTCGATCGCGCTGATCGCGCTGCTGCTCTACGTCTCGCTCCGGAGCTGGCCGCTCGCGGGACTCGTCCTCGTGAACCTGCCGTTCGCCGCGGTGGGCGGCGTCTTCGCCCTGTTGCTGCGCGGGCTGCACCTGAGCATCTCGGCCGCTGTGGGCTTCATCGCGCTCTTTGGCGTGGCGGTCTTGAACGGACTCGTTCTTCTCTCGACGGTGCAGCGGCTCCGCGCCGAGGGCTCGAGCGTTGATGACGCGGCCGTGGACGGGGCGCGCGCCCGCCTTCGCCCGGTGCTGATGACGGCTCTCGTGGCGTCGATCGGCTTCATCCCGGTGGCGCTGTCGCACGGGACCGGCGCTGAGGTGCAGCGGCCGCTGGCGACGGTGGTGATCGGTGGGCTGGTCACCTCGACGCTCCTCACGCTGCTCGTGCTGCCCACGCTCTACGGTGCCGTCGAGCGGTGGCGCTTGCGCCGTGCGGCACGGACGGCGGCCAGTACCCCGTCCCTGGTCCCAGTTTCCTCGCCCACGCGGTCGGCCGACTCGGCGGTGTGACGGCTTGGTCCCTCTATGAACACGGCCGTGCTGCGCCGCAATTCCCGACTACCATCCCGTTCCGGCCTCCTCGAGGCCACCTGTCGCTGACCGACGTGACATAACCACTCCACCGCCCATCGCAGTGCCCACACCCATCCAACAGCGCCACGCGGAGCCGGAGAGCCGTGGCTTCGCACGTCGCCGGCTGCTCGGGGCCGTACTTGTGACCGGCGCTGCGCTCGCAGTTGCGGGCGTGATCGTCTGGCAGGCGATCGTGTCGGGCGGCCTACCCGACCCGACGGCCCTTGAGACGAGCGCCTCTGCCAAGGTCGTCGACATCGCCGTTCTCGTCTTCCGTGAGGGGCTCGAATCCATTCTGGTGCTGGCTGCCGTGACGGCCGGAATGGTCGGGTCGAAGACGCGCTATCGCCGGCCCGTCACGGTGGGCGTGGGCGCGGGAATCATGGCCACGTTGCTCACCTGGGTGGTGGCGGTGCGAGTCCTCGACAGCCTCCTGACCAACGTCTCGGCGCTGCACCTCCAGGCGATCACCGGGCTCGTCGCCATCGTGGTACTGCTCGTGGTGATGAACTGGTTCTTCCACAGCGTCTACTGGTCGGGCTGGATCTCGATGCACACGACTCGCAAGCGACGGCTGCTCACAGCGGCAGGTGACCCCGAAACGTCTCGAGCACGCCTCCTCTGGGGCATGGGGCTCCTCGGGTTCAGCTCCTTCTACCGCGAGGGTTTCGAGGTCGTTCTCTTCCTGCAGCATTACCGACTTCGCCTCGGCGGCGTGCCGGTTCTGTACGGGGTGCTGCTCGGTACGGGGCTGACTGCGGTCGTCGCGGTACTCACCTTCCTCGCCCATCGAAAGCTGCCCTACAAGAAGATGTTGATCGCCACGGGGCTGCTGCTCGGCGTCGTGCTCCTCGTGATGGTGGGCGAGCAAGCGCAGGAGATGCAGCTCGCGCACTGGCTGTCGACCACCCCGATCCCGGCGCTCGAGCGGGTGCTGCCGGGCTGGATGGGGCTCTGGTTCGGCGTCTCACCGAACGTTGAGACGGTGACGGCGCAGGCCGTCGCAGGCGCGCTGGTGCTCTTGTCCTATGCCGCTGTCGAGCTGCGACTGCTCAGAACGCGGCGTTCAGAGCGCTCGAAGTAGTCGCCGCCGAACCGCGCGGCGGCGAGCTACGGCTCTTTGTTCAGCCACGAGACCCAGCATGGGCGACACCTTGCGTGCCGAATCCGACGATTGCTCTGACGCCAGATTGGGCCGGAGCCTCCTGAAGCGATACACTCGGAGCCAGGAGGTGGCCCCGCAAGCGGCGCCGCGCACTGCCTGGTCGAGGGCACACGCCCTTCCGACGCCGGGGACACACGGCGCGTGGCCCGGAGTGCGACCAACCCGGCGTGTTCAGCCGCCCGTTAGAGCATCATGAGTTCCCGGGGAGCAGTCTCCGCAGCCCAGCCGGCGCGCACACGGTTCACCAGTGCAGCGAGGTCGGAGTGGCCGTCGGCCCTCGCGAGAACCTCGAGCGACCGGAGGGCCATGTACTCGGCGGGCCGAAGCTCTGTGGCTAGTGTACCTACGGGGCGTCGAGCCAGCCCGATGACGGCCGCCTCGAACGCAGCAGGTGCCGGACGCCGCGTCGTAGCCGCGCGACTGCCCCTGGCCCGCGCGAGTGTCGTCATCGCCCCTTCGAGGAACGACACCAGCGCATCACGCGACAGCGTGTCATCGAGCAGGCCCAGCGCGGCCAACACGCCGGGCAGGGTCCCACCGGTGGCGGGCACGCCGTCATCGACGCGGCTGAGGGCATGGATGAGGAGCTCGGCATCCCGCAGCGCCCCCAGCACCAGCCGGCCCCTACGCGCCCATGGCGCCAGACGGGACGTCCCTGGCGCGTACGCGCCGAGGCAGTAGCAAGCGAAATCCACCCGGTCGAGGAAGATGCGAGCCCGACCCGCCGAACTTGACGCGGGCACGCGAACGACGCGGACCGTCGGCAGCCGTGACCTGAGGGCACGGGGCGATGACAAGGACATGACGCCGAGCGCCTCGAGCTGACGGTAGGCGTCGCTCAGGTCGAGCAGCAGCCCATCGGTCGCCCTGGCCGGTAGACTGCCAACCGATGGAGCGAGGTGTCCTTCCGGGAGCACCAGCCTCTGGGCACGCTCGAGGCCCGCCAGAAGATCGCGGGCCCGGTCGCGCTCAGCCGGGAGGAGCCACGTCCGGGCGATTGCATCATCCAGATCACGCGCCCGGATCTTCAGGTCAAGTGCAAGTTGCGCGGCTCTGGCATTGACGACGACTGATGGAACCGTGTCAGGCAGCAGTCTCGCCGCGAGGAGCTCCCGCCGCACGCGCGACAGCCAAGGCTCCGCGGCCGCCTCGCAAGCCTCGATGAACCGAACGAACCAGTCGGCGCCCTCCCGCCCCCGACGAGGGATCCCGTCGTCTCCTGAGGAGT
The DNA here is from genome assembly GCA_001724275.1 of Gemmatimonadetes bacterium SCN 70-22. NCBI lineage: Bacteria > Pseudomonadati > Gemmatimonadota > Gemmatimonadetes bacterium SCN 70-22. The sequence continues at coordinate 16,411 of MEDZ01000020.1, read as the reverse complement.
GGGAGGCGAGATCGTACCAAACCGGGCCGCCGAGCGACGTCAGGCGCACCAGGTCGCCCGGACGCGCCGCGTCGGAGGGCCGCGATAGGGCATGCAGCGCATCTGCGAGGGCACGCCGACTTCGGGGCCCAAGGCCCGGACAGTCGGAACGCGCTGCCCAGATCTGCGCGAAGTCCACTGGACGCGCCTCGAGCGCGGCGCGCTCCCTCTCGGACGCTCCCCGCGTAGCGGCACGTGCCTTCGCCGCGAGGACCAGCGTTCGCACGTCGGAGCTGCGGCTCACGAAGTCGACGTCCGGACCGCGATGCGAGAGAAGGCGCTTGGGCGCGCAGGTCGCGAGCGTCGTGGGTGCGGAGCGTCCATCGCTGCCCGGCCCGTCCCGGGTGAATTCGTGCGCCGCGCCCGGGGGCGGCACGACGCACCACCAGACGCGCACACTGGCTCCGTGTCGCAGCACCCGCGCCCGATGTAGGTCGCCTCTCGACTCGAGTGCGAGTACGGCATTGGCCCAGAAGGTTCGGGGCAGCTTGCCCTCGGCCTTCAGGCGCGAACAGCCGAACCGGCGCAGGGCGGTGGTCGTGAAGGGACGCGCCCCCGACCGCCTCGACAGCGTCCTCGCGACGTCAAGGACGACATCGAGCACGCGCTGCTCGTCGCGTGCTACCTCGCGTCGGAGCCCTGGAAGGGTGTAGTAGTTCCGCCCCCGGCGCTCCCGACTCTTGTTACGACGCGTGATCACCACGACGCGACCATGGCGGATCAGGTGCGCCAAGCTGTTGGACAGATTTGACGGCTCGAGCGGCGCGAGGTCGGGTGCCGCTCGCAGCGTGGCCCGCACGCGCTCGAAGGTCACCGCGCCCCGGGCGCGCGACGCTGCCCGCCGGACCGCCTCAACCGTTGCGTCGAGGCGTCCCAGCGGCCTTGGCGAGTCAGCACGCCGGCGAGAACGCACCCGGTCGGCTACGCGCCGCTTCTCAGCAGCGCCTTGTGCAGCTGGCTGGTCTGCAGGTTGTCGTACTTCATCCGCTTGAGCTGCTGCGCGGCGTCGCTGCTCCTCGGCGTCCCCGCATCGTCGAGCACCTGGCTGCCGGCGGCGGGGCCATTCTTCGTGGTGACCGGAGTCGCTCCAGCGGGCGCCCCGTCTTCTCCGTGTTCGTCGTCGTCTCCCCTACCCGTGAGGAAGGAGGTGTAGGTCTCGAGGACCAGCTCCAGCATGGTGAGATCGGGCCGGACGCCGTTGAACTGCGCGAAGGCGTCGAGTCGCGAGAGCACCTCGCTCATCGGACCCGGGAGGCCGTCGGTCACCTCCAGTAGGCGGACCACCAGCTCTCGGTCGTCTGAGATAGAGAGCTCCAGATCCTCGAGGCCCACGCCCGCTCGACGGACCGCCTCAGCACATGCCTCAACCTTCTTGTACTTGTCCAAGCTGAGATAGCTGCCGCTCATGGCGCTCCGCACGTGCGGCAGGGACCGGAACAGATGCGTGGGGGCGATGTGGCTCGCGAGAATGACCGCCATGCGCGGCGGCGCAGCGTTGAACTCGTCGTACTCCAGCGGCACGTGGCTCGCGGTCGCATCGGTGGCGCGCAGGAACTCGGCCACGAAGGGCATCGCCTTCTTCTCGAGGTGGTGCACGTGGTCGATGATGAGGCCCACGACGCCCATCGAGCGCATCGCGACGAGGCACTGCGAGAGCAGGCGGTCCGTCGCCCGCTTGCTCACCTCGGACGTCGAGAGCGAGGCACGCGCCGCGTTGGCCAGGGTGTCCAGGAACCCTCGCGGAGACGAGGTCCCGTAGGGCACGGCGACGTAGAGCAACCGCTCGGGGCGCCCGGTCATCACCGCCTCGAAGTTGAAGGTGTTGGCGTAGTCGTGCAGGAACGTCGACACGCCGACGGCGAGTTGGCGGCCGTGCACGAACAGCCGACGCCGGTCCGCCACCGTCTGGCGCATCATCCCCACCAGTCCCTTGAACCGCGACTCAGGGTAGAAATGCAGGACATCTCGCTGGGTCACCCGCCCCGGCGCGAGGGCGCTCTTACCCCGATGGAGCTGCGAGGAGATGCCCTCGATGCCCGTCGCGGTGTGCTGCGGCCGCAGGGCTTCGTTGGCCGTGGGCATGCTGCGCCGTCCGCGGCTCGCGGGCGCGATCCCCTTCGCGCGCGGCCGCTCGCCCTCCACCGGCGCGGAGAGGGGCGGCATGGGGGCGCCGGTGATGAGGGCGAGCATCGCCTGCGAGTGCGGGGCGTTGTCGAGGTTCTGGGACATCGGTGTGACTCGGTGTGGTGGACGGATATGATGCGTGGCTTCTCTCGGACGGCGGGATGCGACCCTAGTCCTCGTCGAAGGGCGAGCGATACACCGGGCGCGTCGACACCTCGGGAGCAGAGTTCAACGCGTTATTCGGCTGCGGGGGCGTCGGTGCCGCGGGAGAGGTGGCGTCGGCCCCGGTGTCTCCGCTGGGGAGCATGCCGACGGAGGGCGCGTCGCCCGCGCCGAGTACGGGCGGCGGACTCTCGAGGCCCGACGCCGCTCCAGCGACCGCCATCTCCGTAGCGATCATCCGCGCGGTGGCGCGGGCCTTTCCCCGGCGGGCTGCCCTGTCGGCAGCGTGAGCGCGCTCCGTACGTCTGGCTTCCTGCTCCAGGCGGTACTGCGCCCGGGCCTCCATCCGCTCGCGCAGTACCGGCGGCGGATTCTTGGCATCGTACCAGTCGGCCACGCCGTGGAAGACCAGCTTGCCCTTGTCGGCGTCGTCAGGGCGCTGGAAGTAGACCACCTGCCACAGCCAGGGATCGTACGCGATCCAGACCGTGCGCTTCAGCATGATCTCCTCGAGTCCGGGCCCGTAGTAATGGTGACCGTTGACGCTGATGCCGTGGTCCTGGCGCTTGACCTGGCAGTGCAGCATCAGCGGCATCACCACATCGGCGCCGACACCGATGTCGAGGTGCGTGATGGCATACCGCTGCCGGATCGCCTCGTCGTAGTGCTCCTGCGGGCGCCGCTTGGTGGTGCCGTGCACCTGCCTGTTGATCAACCGGTCCACGAGGTCCCAGACCATCTTCTGCACCTCGCTCAGCGGCAGCAGCGTCTCGAGCGGGGCGCGCATGCCTCCCAACTCGCCACCATAGAAGCCCGGAAGGCCCGCACCCTGGATGAGCGCCTTGATGGTGCGGAATACGCGCTCCACCTTGCCGCGCCCCCGGGGGTTGTACGGCTTGGAGAAGACGTGCGCGATGCCAGCGAAGTGCAGCGCCTCCCTGAGCGCCTTGTTCCGGAACTCGCTGCCGTTATCGGTATAGAGCCGGTCCGGGCGGCCGAACCGCATCATGGCCTCGCGCAGGACGAGCAGCATCTCCCGGGCACCGACTGGTTTCGACCAGAGCCGGAGCGCCAGCACGCGCCGCGTGCACGCGTCGAGGATCACCGTGAGGTAGCAGCCGTCGGAGCGCTCCCATCGGACGTCTCCGAACTCGTTCGTATGCACCTCGAGAAAGTCGAGCTGGAAGTCCTCCGCGTAGTCGGACTTCGGCAGATCCGGGTCTTCCAGCTGCACCAGACGCTCCTCCGCCGAGAGCGTTGAGAAGCGCAGCCAGGAGTTGTCCATGACCCACTCTTCGTTCGCATGCTGTACCTCGCGGAGCGGATGGACTGAGAAGAGCGCTCTGCAGCTCTCCTCGTCGCCCCGCAGCTCGGCCCGGAACCGATCGCCGAGGCTCTGGATGATTTGTTGCACCTTGCGTGCGGAGACCTGGACGCCTTGGTCGCTGAGCTTCTGCGCCACCTGTGCCCCGGAGAGCCGCCACTTCGGCGTCCGCTGCCGGTCGTCCAGCAACTCGATGATCTTCTCGCGGAGCGCCTTCTCGCGCTCCTCGCGCTCGGGGGCGCCGCGGCGCGCGGGGTACTCGTGCTCAAGGACCTCACGCGCGGGACGCGGTGGACGATTCTGCGCCCGGTCCTCCGCGTGGGCAGCGAGGACCATCTTGCGCCAGTAGCGAAGCGTGCGACCCGCGATGGCGGAGTAGCGATCGCACGCGTCGGAGTCGAGCCCCTCTGCGGTAATTCCGAGCTGGGTCCCCCTCCCCGCAATGAGGTCGCGCCACCCCTGCGCGAGCTCGTCGGCAGTCACCGGACGCGGGTGCGTGGGATGCTGCAGCTTCTGCAGCAGCGGCATGAGGAGCCGCTCACGCACGAAGGCGTCCTGCAGGCGCTTCGGCGACTTGCCCTCGCGGTAGCCGGTGAGCGCCCCGAGTACCGGGTACTTGTGGGACGATTCGCCCTCGACCAACGCCCAGCGCTCGTGTCCACCAGGCACCGGCGTCAGGGCGGCCTCGGGACGGACCGACGCCGCGGCAACGGCCATGCCCAGGTCCGCGGCGAACGGATGCGCCGGCGCGACAGGCACGTCGCTCGACTTGTCTTCAAGGCGAGCCTTCCGGGGCCGACCAGGGCCGCGCTTTACCGCCACCGCTGCCGCCGATGCCGGAGCAGGAGCCGGCAGGGTTGACGCGGGCGCCGGCGCGACGTCGTACGAGACGCCCGCGGCGTCGAGCAGGCCCTGAATCCTCATCAACTCCGCGAGACATCGCGCGGTGCGCTGGCGCGCGTCCTGGACGGCACGCGCATCGTCCCAGCCGAGCGGCGACTCCGCCGTCGCGCTCCCGCGCCGGGCCGTCCGGTGGTGTGTCGACGACGACGCCTTGAGCACGTGCTGGAGGATCGTCGACATGTACGTGGCATCGAGCAGTCCGCGCGCGTTGGCGATCCCGGCGACACGCGACAGTTCGGCCCCGGCTGCATCCAGGATGGCGAGGACGCGCATGTACTCCCCGGTCACCGGAGACACGGTGTGGGGAGCGACAGGCACGAGGGGGAAGGTGATGGAGGACGTCATGGTACTGCGGGCTCGCCGAATCTCGGAGTCTGGGTAAAGGGCGGGCTGTGGATGCTTTTCACTTGCGTTTGCGGATGAAATCGCATGCGCACCCGCCACGAACACAGAGTGCTGGACTAGCGACGGCACCCTGCCAGTCGGTCGCATTGTTGCTGAACAGCAATACCGCCGTCCTACATAGGGCATCCAGTGACAGCTAATACCTTGTGCCCGCGCCACTTGCAGTCGACGAGCTGCGATCTGCCTGCCCCACCCTATTGCCTCGGCATCCCAATACCTTCCCTGCCATGTTCCGTATCGCGCGCTATCACTCCATCGAGGTCAGCCTCGACCGGTCCGGATCTGGCCCGACCACGCCAGGGCGGCGGCGATGGGTCGGCGCGCTCTCCCCGGAGGCGCTGGCGCACTTGACGAGGGTTCCCGAGAACCCCGCTCCAGAGACGGGGGTGCTCCTGCGGTGGCAGCTCGCCTATGGGCCGGCCCTCTTCGACGCCGGCTTTTTCGAGCTCTTGCGCCGGGCCGGGGTGCTGTCGGAACGGGTCACGCTGGTGGTGGAGTGCGCTGGGCCCACGTCGCCGCACGTCAGCCGCGGTGCGCCGCTCCGCCCGGGAGCGTCGGCGGCGCCATCGCCTCCCGACCCGCGCGCGCTCCTCGATGACCTCGCGCTCCGGCTTGAGCGCGCTTGGGAGGCCGAATGGCTGGACGTGCCGGCGGCCTCGCGCCCGGCGTTCGTACTCGTACGGCCGGATGGAGCTGTCGCGCTGGGAGCGACGTTGCCGGAGGGGCTCCGGCCGATCACCGGCGTGCTCTCTCGGCACCGGCTCTTCACGGCGGCAGAGGTACGAGCCGTGTTCGAGGCGCGCTCGGAGGTGGCGCCTGAGGCGTCGCAGGTCTCGCACGCGCTCGCCCGCCTGCGCGCGCAGGGGCTTGCGCACCTCGCCGCCGCATCGGTCGCCGGCAAGTACCGGCACACCTCCTCGCGGAAGTCGGAACCGTTCAAGGTGCACGTGAGCGCCGTCACCGAGGCGGAGCGCCGCGCCTGGGCCAACTGGGAACGGGCGGGCGTTGCCTCGTTGGGCCCGGTCCCCATTCCGTCGTCGTCGGAGCAGCTGTCCGACGCCGAGCGTGTGACGCGACGGGCCATGCGCTGGTCGGAGCTGGCCGAGCGGCTCCGCGCCCGCGGTCTGCGCACGGTGCTTCCGGCCTCGCGGTCTGGTGGCGCCATAGGCACAGGCTGAGTGCCGCCGAGGATCGCGGCCTGCATCGCGAGCTGCCCGAGTAGCTCCTTCGACGCGTGGGTCAAGAGACTGTAGAGGGCGGACGGGAGCACGTCCCGCACGTGGACGAAGCCGGACGCGCTCATCCCGGGTCCTCGGCGCTGCCCTTCTTCTGGTGCAGGGTTTCGATCCCCGCCGCCCACGCACGCTGCACCCGGGCCACGCCCATCGGGTCGATGCGGCGGCAGTACACCGCAGGGTGGGGCATCCGGATCTGCCCGCAGTAGCAGGGCCCCCCTTGGTGTTCCGGGATGGTCCGCTCGCGGAGCTCCTCCTGCGTCACGAAGACCACGCGGAAGCACCAGCCACCGAACGGGGTGGGCTCGAGTGGCTGCTGGGGATCGGCTGGACGCAGGAGACCTTCGCTCTCGCGAATCAGGAGATACTGGCGACCTGGCGCCAGGAATCGGAGCTCGGGCTCGCCCCCGTGCCCGTCGGGCCACGCGAGCCGCAGGTCGTAGAGGACTCCGTCCCAGCGGAAGAGGGCGACGGAGTAGTTCTGCCGCGCGTGCAGCGTCCTCATGAGCCCTCCGGAGGGCGGCGGTGGGATGAGCGGTCGTGAAGTCGTGGTACCAGGCGCACCACCGCGTACTCGCGTACGCGGGCGTCGGTGTCGGCCAGGCACTGCTCCACGAAGTCCAAGGACGGATCCCGTCGGATCGCCACGGCGAGCACGACGGCCATCGCTGAGGCCAGCGTGTGGGCGATGTCGTCCTCCGGCTCCACGCCCGCCGAGAGAAGCACTCGACGCGCGACGGTGAGGTGTGCGGGGCCGTGAAGGGCCTGCTCGAGCGGGTTGCCTGGGAACGTGAGCACGCCGAGGCACCGCACCGGGGCGCTGTCGCCGACCGCCTCGCTCAGGAGGCACGAGACCGGAATCCAGGCAAGCGCCCGGAGTTCGGCCAGCGCGGGATGGTGGTTCGGTAGGTCGAACCACGGATGGCCGTGCGGCACGCGCACGAAGCCGAGCCGGATCGGCGCACCTCCGCCGCCGTTACGAAAGACGCCGGAGAGGACGCCGCACTCCAGTCCGGCGGCAGTCCAGCGGCGCGTGAGCCGCCACGGGTGCTGCGGATCGATGGGGACCGGTGGCTCCAGGGTGACCCGGGGCATCGGGATTCCTGGACCTGACCCGCCGCCGGGACTGGTTGTGTTCGCCATGTTGCCATAATTGGCAACATAGTGCGTTAGCGCAAGGATTTCCTTGCAACTACCTTCCGCCCTGGCACCCCATCCCGAATCGTTCGATGCGTCGACGCTCCTCCCCGCCCCCTGCCAATCTCCCTCCCAGCGCGCGACGCGTCTACGCCGTACGTCGGGCGATGGCGACGCGCGAGGAGGACATCACCGACGAGGAGTTCGGCGCGATCGTCGGTGCGGCGGAAGGCCGGGCCCCCTGGGCGCGCCACGTCGTCTCGCGCTGGCTTGCGGGTAAGCGCGTCCCGCGGAGGGGCACTCGCGCCGCCATGGCCGGGTTGGTCGGGATGACCCTCGACGAGTTCGATGGGTGGAATCCTGGCGGAGAGCCGGGTGCGGAGGGTCCGCCGGAAGGCGCCGCGTCCAACGGCACATGGCTGACGCCGCGCCTGCGCCGTCAGCTGGACATTCACCTGAACGCCCTCCGCCGAGACGGGGCGGCTCCCGCAGAGCTCTGGGCGGCGGAGCAACTGCTCACCCACCACGCCATCGTGACGTTGTCGGGGGCCGGTCCTGCCGACGGCGCCCCTCGGCCCCCGAGCTCCCACAGGGGTGCGCGGCGCCCCCGCCGAGGGATCCCGGCGGCCAGAGTGCTCGAGCTATGGGCGGCGCTCGCTGAGGTACTGCGCCGACACATCGTCGCCCCGGACAGCCGGGGTCGCTAGGCAGCAGCGAAGGGGCGAACGCGCCACTCCCTTCGTGCGGTCGCCGCTCGGCATTGTTCCGACGTTGGCAGAGCGGTCGCCCTCCCGAAGCGATTGGGCGTCGCGACCCGAGCACTTGCGCTCCAGCTTGTTGCCATCGCCTTCAGCAGATCGGAGATGACGGCGGACCCGTGTCGGTGTGCGCGGCCTCTCGCATCTCCTACTGCGCGCTGTCGTAGTTCGAGCGACTGACCCTTTCGACTCGTCGCTTACCCCAAGCCAGCCGTTCGGCGAAGCGGTGTGGTCATGAGGCAGAGGTTGGCCTGGCTTGGATCCCTTTCTCCGTCTACTGCCCAAAGATGGCTTACCCATTGGCCCATGGAGCGAGTCGCTGCCCGGTGCCGCTCTATTGGCGGCATAGGCTTCCATACGACCTAGCAGCTATGGATTCGGATGGATGCCTATATTCAAGCGCGACAACGGGTTATGGAATAGCAAGCCCGGGCCCCAGTGAATCATAGCGTTCCATAGGAGGAATTGGCTATATTCACCTATGAACGGCTAGGAGCCCGAACTATGGACCCGCGGAAGAACCCCTTCACCCCCGGCGCCGGCTTCCATCCACCCGAGCTGGCTGGTCGGTCCGGTGCGATCAGCGATGCCGCCATGGCACTCGCTCAGGTCAAAGCCGGGCGCCCAGCGCAAGGTACCGTGGTATACGGGCTCCGAGGAGTAGGAAAGACTGTTCTGCTCAACGTGGTGGAGGAGAAGGCGAGACAGGAAGGGTTCCATGTGATCGCCTTTGAGGCCACGGATCGGATGAGCCTCGGAGAGGCGCTCGTTCCGGAACTCCAGCACCTCCTCGCCAAGCTCAGCACTGTCGAGAAGGCGAAGCAGCTTGCGCTCTCGGCACTCAACGCCCTCCGTGGCTTCGCCTCGGCCTTCAGCGTCGAGGTTCACGGCGCCAAGTTCGAGGTAAAGGGTCGAGCCGAGGATGACATCGTTTCCTCGAACGTCGAGATTCAACTCCGATCCCTGCTGGAGGACGTCGGCGAGGCGGCGAAGGCGGCCGAGCAGCCCGTCGCACTCCTGATCGACGAACTGCAATACCTCCAGTTGCGCGAGGCCGGCCGCGAGTTTGGCGCGCTACTCGCCGCTGTTCATCGTGTCGGACAGCGCCGCCTCCCGATCATCATGTTCGGCGCCGCCCTACCGCAGGTGCTCGGCCAAGCAACGAAGCAGAAGTCGTACGCTGAACGCATCTTCCGCTTCACAAAGGTTGGGGCGCTCGACGCCAAGGCGGCAGCCGAGGCGATTCGAAAGCCGATCACCGCACAGGGGGAGGCGATCGAAGACGACGCGCTCGAGAGGATCTTCGCCCTGACGAAGGGCTACCCCTACTTCCTCCAGGAGTATGGATTGCAGACCTGGCTCGCCGCCCCGCAGTCGCCGATCACGGTGATCGACGTCGAGCGCGCGCACGCGGCGGCAACGGCGGCGCTCGACCAGAGCTTCTTCGAGGCTCGGATGCAGCGGGTAACCGCACGCGAGCGCGACTACTTGGTCGCCATGGCCGGTCTGGGCGAGGGACCGTACGCGACCAGCGCCGTCGCCACGGTGCTCGGGGCCGAGAACACGACGCCGGTTACGCCGATCAGGGACACGCTCGTGAAGAAGGGGATGATCTGGGCACCCCGGCGGGGGTTCGTTGAGTTCACCGTGCCAATGTTCGACCACTTCCTTCGCCGTCGGGGCGATGCGCTTCCCCTTCATGAAGATGATGAAGAAGGCTCGGCATGAGTTGATGTCCGCGAGACGCGGGACGTCCTTGCCCGCTCACACACCGTCCCGTATGGGTCGCGGGCCCGTGATGGGACAGTGCTTGGCGAAACTGTCCTGACGCCAGCGGACGAAATTCGCCGGGGAGTCTTCACCACCGTCGACGGATTGAATTCGCTGCGCGGAATCTCTGGCGCCATTGGGCGACTGCCGATCTCAATGCTCTGTCGCCACTTGCAGTCGCCGCCCCGGGCCGCGCGCCATCGCGGGCCTGGCAGGATGCCCAGCGCGTGCAGCGAATTCCATCTGCAACGTCCGTCCCTTTTCGCGATACCCAAGGCACGAGCGGGGGGATGGCGACCGTCGCCATCCCCCGCGCAAGTTGTTCATCCACTTCAGGCTAGCCCGTCATCGCGGGCGTTGATTCGGCACGCGGACAAGTTTCACGTGCGCGCCGGACGACATTGAGGTGCGCGCGCGGATAAAAGAGCGTGCGCCCCTGCGTCTTCTCCTACTGCACCGCGTTGATCATGTCGAAGATCGGCAGGTACATCGCCACCACCATCCCGCCGACCACCACCCCCAGGAACACGATCATCACCGGCTCCAGGAGCGCCAACAACCCGCTCACCGCCGCGTCCACTTCCTCGTCATAGAAGTCCGCGATCTTGCTCAGCATCTCGTCCAGACCGCCCGTCTGCTCGCCGACCGCGATCATCGAGATCACCATCGGCGGGAAGACGGCCGACTTCTGCAGCGGGGCGGCGATGGTGTCGCCGCCGGCGATCGAGGCGCGCGACTGCATGATGGCGTCCTGGATCACCCGGTTCCCCGCCGTCTTGGCGGTGATCTCCAGACCGTCGAGAATGCTGACGCCCGACGAGATCAGCGTCCCCAACGTCCGGGTGAAGCGCGACACGGCCGATTTGCGCAGCACGTCGCCGAGCACGGGGAAGCGCAGCATCGCCCGGTCGATGGTCAGCTTGCCGCTCGAGGTGGCGTAATAGCGCTTGCCGAGGAAGGCGATGCCGCCGATGGCCATGATGATGGCCCACCAATACCCCTTGAGGAACTGCGACATCCCGATCACGACCCGCGTGGGGAGCGGGAGCGGGAGCCCCACCGAGGCGAACATCGACTCGAAGACGGGGATGACGAAGATGAGGAGGACGGTGATGGCGATGGCGGCCACGCTCATGATGACGCCGGGGTAGATCATCGCCCCCTTCACCTTGCGGATCAGGGCGTCGTTCTTCTCCATGAACGTCGCCAGGCGCATCAGGATGGTATCGAGGATACCACCCGCCTCGCCGGCGGCGACCATGTTCACGTAGAGTTCGCTGAACGCATTCGGGTGCTTGGCCAGCGCGTCGGCCACCGTGTGCCCCGACTCGACGTCGAAGACCACGGCGCGCGTGACGTCGGCCAGCACCTTGTTCTCGGTCTGCCGCGCCAGGATGTCCAGTGCCTGCACCAGCGGCAGGCCGGCGTTGATCATCGTCGAGAACTGCCGCGTGAAGATGACGATGTCACGCATCTTGATGGAGCCCCTCGCCTTCTTGGGCTTCGCATCCTCGTCGACCTTGACGACCGACAGGCGCTGCCGGCGGAGTTGCGCGACGACGTCCTCGCGCGACGGCGCCTCGATGGTCGCGGTCTTCAGCTCGCCGTTGGCGGCACGCGCGGTGTAGGTAAATGCAGGCATGATTCGAACGGACGGGAGACGGGAGACGGGAGTCGGGGCGTTACCGCTTGCCGGCGGCGGCGAAGCCGCGGGGCTTGCCGTCGCCCGGCTGGTCGTCCAGCGGCGAACGGCCGATCATCCGGAGGAACTCGTTGGGATCGCTCGAGGTGCGGAGACATTCCTCCTCGGTCACCTCGCGCGCCACGTACAACTGGTACAGGGCGTCGTTCAGCGTCTGCATCCCGTACTTCTTCCCCGACTGCATCAGCGAGTAGATCTGGTGCACCTTGTCGTCACGGATGAGCGCCCGCATGGCCGGCGTGATGACGAGGATCTCGGCCGCCATCACGCGCCCCTTCCCCCGCGCGCGCGGGAGCAGCGTCTGCGTCACGATCCCCTCCAGCACGAAGGCGAGCTGCGCGCGCACCTGCGACTGCTGGTGGCTGGGGAAGACGTCGATGATGCGGTTGATGGCCTCGGCGGCCGAGTTGGTGTGCAGCGTGGCGAAGACCAGGTGCCCGGTCTCGGCGATGGTGAGCGCCGACTGGATGGTCTCCAGGTCGCGCATTTCGCCCACCAGGATCACGTCGGGATCCTCGCGCAGCGCATACTTGAGCGCGTTGGCGAAGGTCTTGGTGTCGGTCCCGACCTCGCGCTGGTTGACGATGCACCCCTGGTGCCGGTGGATGAACTCGATGGGGTCTTCCACCGTGATGATGTGCCCCTTCCGCTCACGGTTGATCTTGTCGATCATGGCCGCCAGCGTCGTCGACTTCCCCGACCCCGTGGGGCCGGTGACGAGGACGAGCCCGCGCGGCTTGTCGGACATCCGGGCGATGACGGGGGGGAGGCCGAGGTCGGAGAACGACTTGATGGTGAACGGGATCTGCCGGATCACCATGGAGACGCACCCCCGCTGCTTGAAGCAGTTGCCACGGAAGCGCGCCAGGTTCTGGATCCCGAACGAGAAGTCGAGCTCGTCCTCCATCTCGAAGCGCTTCTTCTGGTTCTCGGTCAGCACCGAGTAGGCCAGCTGCAGCGTGTCCTTGGGGGTGAGGACGTATTCGGCGTTCGAGTTCACGATGTCGCCGTCGACGCGCAGCTTGGCGCGCTCGCCGGCCGTCACGTGCAGGTCCGACGCCTCCCGCTCGATCATCTCCTCGAGCAGCGCGCGAAGGTTGACGCTGGGTGCTGCGGCGGGGCGAGTCATGCGGAGAGACGGGAGACGGGAGACGGCCGGCGGGAGTGCGCGCCGCTTCGCGACGCGCGGGCGACGGCGCTGCGCGCGTCGCACTTCAGGGTAGACGGGCGGCCGCGCCCCCGCGTCACTGTGTGAGCACGACCACACGAGAAGTGCGAGATGCATCCCCTCGAAGCCATCCCGATGCGCCTGTGAGTCTCATCATGCAGCATAGAACCCCCGTCTCCCGTCTCCCGTCTGCCGTCTCGCCAGACCGCGGCTACACCGCGGTCTCGCGAATCACCTGCTCCAGCGTCGTGATCCCCTTCAGCACCTTGAGCCAGCCATCCATGCGCAGGGTCAGCATCCCCTCCTCGATGGCGGCGTCGCGGATCTCCTGGGCGCCGACATTCATCAGGATGAGCTTGCGCAGGTGGGGGGTCATGAACATGACCTCGTAGAGCCCCTGTCGCCCCTTGAGCCCCGTGCCGTTACAGTCGTCGCACCCCCGCCCCTTGAAGAAGGCGAGGTCGCCGATGGTCGAGTCGAGCCCGAGATCCGCGATGTGCGACGCCGCCTCCGGGAGGGCGCGCGCCTTGGCATTCTCCAGCGCCTCCTCGGTGAAGCGCAGCTCGCGGAACGTGGTCGAGGCCTTCACCTTCGCTCCCGCCAGCTCCACCTCGTCGGGCGTGTAGCGCGTGCGGCAGCGCGGACAGATGCGCCTGACGAGCCGCTGCGCCAGCACCAGGTTGAGCGCGCTCGCCACGTTGAACGGCTCGAGCCCCATGTCGAGGAGTCGCGTCACCGTCTCCGGCGCCGAGTTGGTGTGCAAGGTCGACAGCACCAGGTGCCCCGTCAGCGCCGCCTTGATGGCGATGCCGCCGGTCTCCAGGTCGCGGATCTCGCCGACCATGATGATGTTCGGGTCCTGCCGCAGGAACGCCTTCAGCGCCGCGGCAAAGCTCATCCCGATCTCGTTGCGCACCTGCACCTGGTTGATCCCGAACAGGTTGTACTCGACGGGATCCTCGGCGGTCATGATGTTGACGTCGATGTTGTTCACCTTCGACAAGGCGGAGTACAACGTCGTCGTCTTCCCCGACCCCGTCGGCCCGGTGACCAGCACCATCCCGTACGGGTTCGAGACCGCCTCCATCAGCTCCCGCTCGGCCCTCGGCTCGATGCCGAACTTCTCCAGGTCGAGCGTCAGGTTCCCCTTGTCGAGGATGCGCAGCACCACCTTCTCGCCGAAGAGCGTGGGGAGGGTCGACACGCGGTAGTCGATGACCTTGTTCCCCATCTTCAGCTTGATGCGCCCGTCCTGCGGGACGCGCCGCTCGGCGATGTTGAGCTGCGCCATGATCTTGAAGCGCGAAATGAGCGCCGCCTTGAGCTTCATGGGCGGCTTCATCACCTCGAGCAGGGCGCCGTCGATGCGGTAGCGCACCCGCAGCTCGTGCTCGAAACACTCGAAATGGATGTCGGAGGCGCCGCGCTTGACCGCGTCGGTCAGGATCGCGTTGATCAGCTTGACGACCGGCGCGTCGTCGACGGCGGCGGCGAGCGCCGCGGCCGAGACATCCTCTTCCTCGTCCTCGACGACCTCGACGTCGCCCTCCAGCCCCGCAATGTCCTGCAGGAGCGACGACATCGCCGCGTCACCCGAGTCGTACTGCTTCTCGATGACGCTGCGCAGTGTCACCTCACCCGCCAGGACGGGGAAGATGTCGTAGCGGGTGATGAACTTGAGGTCTTCGAGGATTCCGAGGTTGGTGGGATCGGCGATGGCCACCGTGAGCGTGCGCCCCTCGCGACGAAGCGGGAGGACGACGTGCTTGGTGGCGATCTCGGCGGGGACGAGCCTCAGGATCTTCTGGTCGACCTCGAACTTCGACAGGTCGACGGCCGGCATCCGCGAGTGGCGCGCGATGAGCTTGGTGATGTCCAGCTCGTCGATCGCCCCAAGCTTGATGAGATTGTAGGCGACGCCCATCCCGTTGGACTTCCCCTCGCGAACGGCACGCTCGACCTGCTCGCGGGTGACGTGCCCGTCACGGACGAGGAGGTCCTGGATGCGTTCGACGACTGGGGCGGTGGGCGCGGCCATTCTCCTGATTTTCGGCGAGGAACGCTCCGCCTCGAGGGTGCCGGGGCAGAGCATCTCAGGGACGCCCCGTCCCCCCGAAGGTCACGCGTCCCTCGAGTAGCCTGGCCGTCGCCGGACCCACCCCCCGAACCCGCTGCAACCCCTCCAAGCTCCGGAAGGGACCGCGCGCCTTCCGATCTTCCACGATACGCCTGGCAAGCGCGGGACCGATTCGAGGGAGTCGTTCGAGCTCTGGTTCGGAGGCAACGTCCACATCGACTATTGTCTGGGAGCGCGCTCGGTCACGCACGCCCCGTGCATCAGACTCGACCGATCGGACAGTTCCCATCCCGTCGCCGACGAGCTCCCCTGACCGTCCGGTTGATGCGAGATATTTCGCCAGCACGTTGGGCGGAATCGCTCCGACCGGGGTTCGTTCTGACCGGACCGCGTCTGCTGAACGGCCCATCGGAGGCTTGGCGGCGGGGCGCTGGCGCGGCGATGGCGTGGTGCGCGCCGAAGCTCGCCTGGTCCGGGCGGCACCGGTGGCGTCGGCGGCGCCCGTGCTTTGCCTGTCTCCCTGGGCAGCACCTCGCGCCGCACGGCCGCGCGTCGCCAGCGCCGCGCGCTCGACGCGTGCCAGCTGTCGGTCCAGCGCGTCCTGGTGCACGGGGGCGACCGTAGACCTCTCCCACCGGTCGCGCAGGAACCGCCCGCCCACACCGAGGACGACGACGAGCGCTAGGAGGAGGGGGGCGCGGTTGGCGGGAGAGGGCATGCCACATGATGGGCACCCCCTCGCCGGCCAGCGTCACCGATTCGTTGCAGGGCGTAGCGGAACGACGCGGAGGCGACCGCGCAACGGAGCCGCACCGTGTTCAGCGCTTGGCGTTCCCTCCGCCCCCGCGTACCGCCTCGCCTTACCGTCGCAACAGCTCGTACGCCACGTCGCCCACGATCTTGAGCGAGGCGGCCGACACCTTGTCGATGGTGTCGTCGGGGGTGTGGTGCCAGGGGTAGTCGAGGTCGATCACGTCGATGACCCGAAGCCCGGCCTGGAGCAGGGGGATGTGGTCATCGGTGATGGCGAGCCCCTGTGCCGGGACGAAGGTGCTCCCGTAACCGAGTCGCTGGGCCGTTTCCCAGACGAGGGAGACGACCTCGGGGGCGTCGCGGAGCGAGTTGGCCTCCTGCTCGAACCTGAGGTCGCGGTCGCCGACCATGTCCCACAGCACGCCGAAGAGCGGCTGGTAGTTCGGGACGACCGGGTGCTTCGCGAAGTGCGCCGCCCCGAGGAGGACGTCGACGTCCGGGGGGCCGAACTCGCCGTAGTCCTCGCCATCGACGAAGAGGAAGTCGACGCCGATGCGCGGCGGCGCCCCCTTGAGGACGTCGCCTAACGCGATGAGCATCGCCGTCCCGCTGGCGCCGTCGTTGGCCCCCGGGACGGGGAGGAGGCGCCGGGCGCTGTCGCCGGCGCTCTCCGAGCGGGGGCGCGAGTCCCAGTGCGTCACGTAGAGGACGCGCTCCGTGGCGCCCGGGTTGAAGCGCGCGAAGATGTTGCGGAGGGGGAGCGTGCGCCCGTCGGCGGTGCGATGCTCCCACCGTTGCTCGATGACCGTGTCGGCCCGCTCACGCATCGACGTCGCGATCCAGTCGCCGGCGGC